>NZ_JBNCOG010000010.1:0-113672 GCF_051280745.1 Nocardioides ureilyticus
TCGCCGCGGGTGACCTCGTCGACCACCACTACCGCCAGGCGATCACCGCGGCCGGGACCGGCTGCGCGGCCGCCCTGGACGCCGAGCGCTACCTCGCCGCCCTCGACCACGTCGAGACCTCCCCCGATCCGGCCCTTCAGGTGCACTGAGCGGCCGCGGGTTCCTCCCGGCCGGAGCGGTCAGCCGGCCGCCGCCATGGCCCACGAGCCCAGCTCGGCGCCGACCTCGCCCAGCAGGTCGGCCGCGTCCGCCACGCAGCGGGCCACGTCCGGCTCACGCGCGGTGAGCGCCCAGGTGGCCGCGAACCCCGTCGCGCGGAGACGGTCGGGGTCGAGCGCGGTCCGCCCGCAGACGGCGACCACCGGGACCCCCTGACGCCGGGCGGCGGCGAGGACGCCGACCGGCGCCTTGCCGTGCAGGCTCTGCTCGTCGAGGGACCCCTCGCCGGTGACCACGAGATCCGCTCCGGCCAGCGCGGCGTCGAAGTCCACCAGGCGCAGCATCGTCTCCACGCCCGAGCGCCTCTCGGCTCCCAGGACCGCCAGCGCGGCGAAGCCGGCGCCACCGGCCGCGCCGGCGCCGGGCACGTCCCGCGCGTCCCGCCCGGTCTCCCGTTCCACGACGCCGGCCCAGTGGGCGAGCGCCTCCTCCAGCGCGGCGACCTGCTCCGGGCTCGCACCCTTCTGCGGTGCGTAGACCGCTGCGGCGCCGCTCGGCCCGAGCAACGGGTTGTCGACGTCGCATGCGAGCACCACCCGCACGTCGGCGAGGCGGCCGCGCGGCCCGCCGGTCTCCAGCCGCGCAGCACGGGTGAGGCCGATGCCGCCGGGAGGTACCGGCTGGCCGCGGTCGTCGAGGATCCTCGCGCCCAGGCCGGTGAGCAGGCCCGCGCCGCCGTCGGTGGAGGAGCTCCCGCCGAGGCCCAGGACCACCTCGCGGCAGCCGGCGTCGACCGCAGCGGCGACCAGCTGGCCGGTGCCGAGCGTCGTGGCCTCCAGGGGGCGCAGCCCGCTGCCGAGGCGGGCGAGGCCGGAGGCGTCGGCGAGCTCGACGACCGCCGTGTCCCCGCGCCGCGCGTACGCCGTGCGGACGGTCTCGCCGGTGGGCCCGGCGACGGTCTCCGGCACGCGCTCGAACCCCGCCTCGAGCGCCGCGAGGAGCGTGCCGTCGCCGCCGTCCGCGACCGGCACGCGGGTGACCGTGGCCCCCGGTGCGGTCGAGGCGATGCCGGCCGCCAACGCGTCGGCGACCTGTGCGGCGCTCAGCGACCCCTTGAACTTGTCGCTGGCGATGAGGATCCTCATGCCGGGGGGCGGTCGTCGGCGGCCGGTCCGGTGGAACCGCGAACCACCAGCTCGGAGGCCACCCGGTGGCGGCGCGGGCGCCTGCTGGGCTCCTTGAGCGCGAGCGCGAGCGCGCGGGCGCCCATCTCCGACATGGGGAGGCGGACGGTGGTGAGCCCGGGGGAGAGGTCGCCGGCCACCGCCACGTCGTCGAAGCCGGTCACCGACACCTGCTCGGGGACCGCGACCCCCGCGTGCCGGAGCTCGGAGAGGCACCCGATCGCCATGTCGTCGTTGAGGGCGAGCAGCGCCGTGGTGCCCGGGTGCTCGTCGAGCACCCGCCGGACCGCCTCGCGGCCTCCCGCGCGGGTGAAGGCCGCCTGCACCACCGGCACCGAGGCCACGTCGAGGCCGGCGGCGCGCAGTGCCGCGTGCACGCCCTCGAGCCGGTCCGCGACGGTGGTGAGCGAGGTCGACCCGGCGACCACGACGATCCTGCGGTGCCCGAGGGCGAGCAGGTGCTCGGCCGCTGCCCGGCCGCCCCCGGTGTTGTCCGGCAGCACGCTGTCGACCCCGAGGTGGTGGCGGCCGATCACCGCCACGCGACCGCCGCCCTCGGCGAAGCGCTCCAGCTCCTGGCGCACCGGCGCCTCCACGGCCGCGTCGACGAACCCGGAGCCGGCGACGAGGATGGCGCCGACCCGGTTGGCCACCAGCTGACGGACCTGCTGCAGCTCGACGTCGGGGTCGCGGCCGGTGTGGCAGATCTGGACCGTGCGCCCCTCGCGGGCGGCCACCCCCAGCACGCCGCTGGCGATCTCGGAGAAGTACGGGTCGCCGATCTCGTGGACGACCAGGCCCACGGTCGCGGTGGACCCGCTGGCCAGGGACCGGGCGTGCAGGTTCGCGACGTAGCCGAGCTCGGTGGCGACCTCGCGCACCCGGTCGGCCATCACCGCGCTCACCCCGGGCGTGCCGGACAGGGCTCGCGATGCGGTGGCGATCGACACGCCCGCCTCCGTCGCCACGTCGATGAGCCGTGGCTGGCCGGCTGGTCCCTTCATGTTCCCTCCCCGCTGGAAACTCTGCCACCTGTGATGGTTGCCACAAGCGGATCGGTGTGTGTAGCGTCACTGTAACCGCTTACGTAAGCGCTTTCACAGAGCGAAGGAGCACTCGATGTCCGTTTTCCGCACGGTGCGGCGCGGCGGTCTCGCCGCCACCGCCTGCCTGGCCCTGGCCGCCACGCTCGCCGGTTGCGGCCTCAGCTCGGACGCCGCCAGCGGTTCCGAGGACGAGATCGTCATCGGCGTCTCACTGCCGCTGACCGGGGACTTCAGCGAGCCCGGCAAGGGCGTCGAGCGCGGGTACGAGGCCTGGGCCGAGTACGTCAACGAGAACGGCGGCCTGCTCGGCAAGCAGGTCCGCCTGGAGATCCTCGACGACCAGTCCAGCGCCGACCGGGTGGCCTCCGACTACGAGAAGCTCATCAACCAGGAGGAGGTCGACCTGGTCTTCGGGCCGTTCTCGACCCGGCTCGTGGTCCCGGCGGCCCAGGTCGCCCAGGACTACGGCTTCCTCTTCGTCGAGCCCGCCGGTGCCGCCGAGGAGGTGTTCACCCAGGGCTTCGACAACCTCTTCTACGCCGCTCCGGCGATCGCGGACGACCACTACAACCTGCTCGCCGAGAAGATCCTCTCCATGCCCGAGGGCCAGCGCCCCCGCAGCGTGGCCTACGCGACCATGGACGACCCGTTCGCCCAGGGCACCGCCTACGGGCTCAAGGACAAGCTCGAGGCGGCCGGCATCGAGACGGTGGCCGACGAGGTGTACCCGCCGAACACCACCGACTTCAGCAGCATCGCCGCCAAGATCGCCGACACCGAGGCCGACATGGTCGTCGGCGGCACGCAGTACCAGGACGCGGTCAACCTGATCGTCGCGCTGCAGCAGCTGGACTACCAGCCGAAGCTGGCGGCGTTCTCCACGGCGCCGACCAACCCCGAGTTCCCGGAGGCGATCGGCTCGAAGACCGAGGGCATCCTGTCGCCCACCGGCTACACCCCGGACGCGTCGTACCCGGAGAACCAGGAGTTCGTCGAGTTCTACACCGACCTGCACGGCGAGCCGCCGGCCGAGGACGAGGCGAACGCCTGGACCACCGGTGAGGTGGTCGCCGCCGCGGTGGAGGCCGTGGGCTGCGCCGACCCCTCGCAGGAGTGCCAGCAGCAGCTGATCGACTGGCTCCACGAGAACACCGTCGACACGGTGGTCGGGCCGCTGAGCTGGGACGCCGAGGGGCGCCCGCAGAGCGCCCACCTGATCCAGCAGTACGTCGACGGCGAGATCCGCATCGTCCTGCCCGAGGACCAGGCGGAGGCCGACTTCATCCCCGTGAAGCCGGAGTGGTGACCCGATGTCCGCGTCCCTGCTCCTCCAGAGCGTCATCCTCGGGCTCCTCCTCGGCGGCCTCTACGCGCTGCTGGCCGCCGGCCTGACGCTGTACTTCGGCGTCATGCGGGTGGTGATGATCGCGCACTCCGCGTTCCTCATCCTCGCCGCCTACCTCGCGTGGTTCTTCACCCGCGAGACCGGCTGGGACCCGCTGCTCTCGCTCGTGGTGACCGTGCCCCTCTTCTTCGCCGTCGGCTACCTGATGCAGCGCCTGCTGCTGTCGCGGTTGCGACCGGCCACGCTGACGATGATGTCGGTGCTGCTCACCTTCGCCATCGCGCTGGTGATCGAGGGTGCGCTCGGCTACGCGTTCACCGGCACGCAGCGTCGGATCCAGCTCGGCTACTCGAGCAGCAGCATCGAGGTCTTCGGGGCGCAGATCGCGGTGGTGAAGCTGATCGCCTTCGCGCTCGCCGCCGTCTCGCTGCTGTGCCTGTACCTGCTGATGAAGATGACCCGCTTCGGCCAGGCCCTCCGCGCCACGATCCAGCACCCGGAGGCCGCCCGCCTGCTCGGCGTCAACACCGACCGCATCGCCGGCTTCGGGTTCGGCCTCGGCCTCGCCACCGCCGCTGTCGGGGGCACCGCCCTCGCGCTCGACTCCACCATCTACCCGTCCCTGCACTGGCACTGGATCGGTCCCCTGATGGCGATCATCGTCATCGGCGGGCTGGGCAGCATCCCGGGCGCCGCCATCGCGGCCGTGCTGCTCGGCGTCTCCCAGAGCCTGCTCCAGATCCCGATGGGGACGACGTGGGCGCAGACGATCTTCTACGTCGCGCTCTTCGCCACCTTGATGGTCCGCCCCCAGGGATTCTTCGGAGGTCGTCTTGCCCAGCGTTTCTGACCGCGGCGCCACTGCCGCAGCACCCCCGAGCGACGCTCGCACGGGGTTCGACAAGGCCGTGCTCGGCGGCAAGGGCCTGCTCCTGCTGGCCGCCGCGGTGCTGGTGCTCGCCTTCCCGCAGATGGCGCCGGACGCGTTCATCCTCTCCGTCGGCGTGGTGATCGCCAGCTACGCGGCCCTCGCGGTCTCGTGGAACTTCGTCGGTGGCTTCACGGGCTACATCTCCCTCGGCCACGCGGCGTACTCCGGTCTCGGCGGGTACGGCACGGCGCTGCTCATCATCGAGACCGGCCTGAACCCCTGGGTCGCCCTGGTGGGCGCCGCCGTGGCCGTCGCCCTGCTCGCGGTGCCGATCGGTGTCGCCTCGCTCCGGGTCCGTGGGGCCTCCTTCGTGATCGTCTCCATCGCGCTGGTGCTGATCCTGCTCCTGGTCTCGCAGAGCTGGGCGGACGTCACCGGCGGCTCCAACGGCCTGCGCGTGCCGCGGCCGTTCGGCCCCGAGGTGCTCCGCCCCGAGCAGCACGAGCGCTTCTTCTACCTCCACGTCGGGCTCGTCCTGGTCGCGCTCGCGGTGTGGTGGGCGATCGACCGGTCGCGGTTCGGCACCGGGCTGAAGGCGATCCGCGAGGACGAGGACAAGGCGCAGGCGCTCGGCGTGCCGACGTTCTCCTACAAGCTGGCCGTCTTCGTGATCTCGGCGTTCTTCACGGCCCTAGCCGGCGGGATGTACGCGCTGTGGTTCGGCTCGCTCGACCCGATCTTCCAGTTCTCGATCCTGGTCGGCTCCTACATGGTGCTCATGTCGTTGCTGGGCGGGATCCGCAGCCTGCTCGGCCCGGTGGTCGGGGCGGTCATCGTCGGCTACGCCCTGGAGTTCTTCAAGGCGCAGTACGGCGACACCCAGTTCCACCTGGTCGCGCTCGGCCTGCTCCTGGCGCTGGTGGTGCTGTTCATGCCCGACGGCGTGCTGCCGGCCCTCGGGTCGCTGGTCAACCGGTTCCGTCCCCAGCAGGCCACCTCGATCCGCGAGATGACCGCTGCGGAGCTGCTCGAGCACAACCGCGCCGTCGAGACGGCGCGCCGCGAGGAGGGCGACGGAGCCGTCGTCCGCGAGACCGAGGAGGTCGGCCGGTGACCACGACGACAGCGCCGGCCGGCTCGGCCGCCGGCACCCAGGGGGTGCGATCGCTGGAGACGGTCGGGCTCACCAAGTCCTTCGGCGGCGTGCACGCCGTCGACGGTGCCACGGTGACCTTCCAGCACGGCAAGATCAACGCCCTGATCGGGCCCAACGGCTCGGGCAAGACGACGTTCTTCAACTGTGTCACCGGGATGATCAAGCCCGACTCCGGCGAGGTCACCTACCGAGGCCGGGACATCACCGGCAAGGCGCCGCACCGGATCGCGGCCGCGGGCGTGGGACGCAGCTTCCAGCTGTGCCGGATCTTCCCGCGGATGACCGTGCTGGAGAACATGCTGGTCGGCGTCCGGCCGCAGGGCCTGGTGCACCGGCTGCGCGGCTCCCGCAACGACGCCGACATCGCCAAGGCCCGCGAGCTGCTGCGGCGGGTGGGCATCGACCACCTCGAGCACAGCGAGGCCCGCGACATCTCCTACGGGCAGCAGAAGCTGCTCGAGCTCGCCGGGGTCCTCATGACCGACCCCGAGACGATCATGCTCGACGAGCCGGCCGGTGGCGTGAACCCGGCCCTGATCGGACGGATCGGCACCCTCGTGAAGGAGCTCAACGCCGAGGGCCGCACCTTCGTGATCGTCGAGCACAACATGGACATGGTCATGAGCCTGAGCGACCACGTCGTCGTCTTCGACCGCGGCCGTCCGATCGCCGAAGGGTCGCCCGCCGAGGTGCAGGCCGACCCCCGAGTCCTGGAGGCCTACCTTGGCATCTGACACCCGCCCCCAGTCCCAGCCCCAGTCCCAGCCACAGTCCGGGCCCGAGGCCGCAGGGCAGCAGTACCTGCTCGAGCTCACCGACGTCGAGGCCGGCTACGGCCGGGCCGCGCTCGTCCTGCGCGGTCTCACCGTGAAGGTGCCACCGGCCAGCATCGTCTGCCTCGTGGGCCCCAACGGCGCCGGGAAGTCCACGGTGCTCAAGGTCGCCAGCGGGATGCTCACCCCGCGCAGCGGCTCGATCACCGTCGACGGCGTCGACGTGACCCGCAACGGGCCGCAGGACATGATCCGCTGCGGCCTCTCCCACGTCCTCCAGGGCCACTCGGTCTTCAAGGAGATGACGGTCGAGGAGAACGTCATGCTCGGTGCCTACACCGTGCGCGACAAGGCGCTCATCGCCGAGCGGGCGGCCTTCGTCAAGGACCTGTTCCCCGTGGTCGCCGACCGCTGGCGCGCCCTGGCCGGGGCGCTCTCGGGGGGACAGCAGAAGCAGGTCGAGTTCGCGCGCTCGCTGATGGTCAGTCCCAAGGTGGTGCTCCTCGACGAGCCCAGCATGGGCCTGGACCCGAAGACGACGACCAAGGTCTTCGAGCAGGTCGTCCGGATGCGCGACGCCGGCATCGCGGTCCTGCTGGTGGAGCAGAACGCCCGCCGCGCCCTGGAGACGGCCGACATCGGCTGCGTCCTCGACCTCGGCCGGGTCCACATCACCGGACCGGCCAGCGACCTGCTCGCCGACCCGCAGCTCGCCGAGCTCTACCTGGGCGGCCGGCCGGCCGCCGTACCCGCTCCCTGACCACCGTCCGACCACGATCTCGACAGAGAGACCCCCATGACCACCCTGCGCATCATCATGAACGGCGTCACCGGCCGGATGGGCTACCGCCAGCACCTCGTCCGCTCGATCCTCGCCATCCGCGACGACGGAGGCCTCGAGCTGCCCGACGGCAGCCGGGTCCAGGTCGAGCCGGTCCTCGTGGGCCGCAACCACGAGAAGCTCGCCGAGCTGGCCGCCCGCCACGGCATCGCCGAGTTCACCACGGACCTCGACGGCGCGCTCGCCGACGACACCGCCGCGATCTACTTCGACGCGCAGGTGACCTCCGAGCGCAAGAAGGCGATCCTCAAGGCGCTGTCGGCAGGCAAGCACGTCTACACCGAGAAGCCGCTCGCCGAGTCGGTCGAGGAAGGCTTCGAGATCGCCGAGGCCGGGGCGGCCGCCGGCACGGTGAACGGCGTCGTGCACGACAAGATCTACCTGCCCGGTCTGGTCAAGCTCCGCCGGCTGGTCGACAGCGGGTTCTTCGGCCGGATCCTGTCGGTGCGCGGGGAGTTCGGCTACTGGGTCTTCGAGGGCGACCTCCTGCCCGCGCAGCGGCCGAGCTGGAACTACCGGGCCGCCGACGGCGGAGGGATGGTGCTGGACATGTTCTGCCACTGGAACTACGTCTTCGAGCACCTCTTCGGGCGGGTCGACTCCGTCTACGCCCGCGCCGTGACCCACATCCCCGAGCGCTGGGACGAGCAGGGCCGCCGGTACGCCGCGACCGCCGACGACGCGGCGTACGCGATCTTCGAGATCGGCGACACGATCGTGCAGATGAACTCCTCCTGGGCCGTCCGGGTCGATCGCAAGGAGCTCGTGGAGTTCCAGGTCGACGGCACCCACGGCTCGGCCGTGGCGGGGCTCTTCGGGTGCCGCGTGCAGCCCCGGGTGCGCACCCCCAAGCCGGTCTGGAACCCCGACCTGCCGACCGACCAGGACTTCCGCTCCCAGTGGGACGAGGTGCCCGACAACCAGGAGTTCGGCAACGGCTTCCGGGCGCAGTGGGAGGACTACCTGCGCGACGTGGTCGCCGGTCGACCGCACCCCTACGACTTCATGTCCGCCGTGCGCGGCCTGGAGCTGGTCGAGGCCGGTCTGCGCTCCTCCGCGGAGGGGCGCCGGGTGACGCTGGAGAGCCGCACCTCATGACCAGCCTGCTGAGCCAGGCCGCACCGACGGCCGGCGCGGGCGCCGTCGAGCTCCCGGGTCCCGACGGCGCCTGGCGCCGGGTCGCGCTGGCCGAGCCCGGCCCGTGGGTCGACCACCCCCAGCCGTTCCGGAGCCGCGTCTGCTTCGCCGCCGCCCACGTGGCTGCCGACCCGCTCGCCCCGAACGTGCCCGGCGCGCCGGCGGTCGTCGACTGGGACGCGACACTGGCCTTCCGGCGCGAGCTCTTCCGGTACGGCTTCGGTGTCGCCGAGGCCATGGACACCGCGCAGCGCGGCATGGGCCTGGACTGGCCGGCGGTCCAGGAGCTCGTCCGCCGCAGCGCCGCGCAGGCCGCCGAGCACGGCGCCCGGATCGCCTCGGGCGCCGGCACCGACCAGCTCACCGAGGCGCGCACCCTCGACGAGGTGCTGGCGGCCTACCTCGAGCAGGTCGCCTTCGTGGAGTCCACCGGCTCGCAGGTCATCGTGATGGCCTCGCGCCAGCTGGCCGCGGTCGCCACGTCGGCCGACGACTACCTCCGCGTGTACGACGCCGTGCTCTCCCAGGTCGCCGAGCCGGTGGTCCTGCACTGGCTCGGCGAGGCGTTCGACCCGCGGCTGCGTGGCTACTGGGGGAGCACGGACGTCGACACGGCGACGGCGACCTTCCTCGACCTCGTGCGTGCGCACGCGTCGAAGGTCGACGGCGTCAAGGTCTCCCTGCTCTCCGCCGAGCACGAGACCGGCCTGCGTGCTGCGCTGCCGCCCGGCGTCCGTCTCTACACGGGCGACGACTTCCACTACCCGGAGCTGATCCGCGGTGACGGCACCCACCACTCCGACGCCCTCCTCGGTGCCCTCGCCGCCATCGCCCCGGCCGCGTCCGCCGCGCTGACCGCGCTCGACGCCGGCGACCTCTCGGCGTACGACGACGCGATGGCGCCGACGCTGCCGCTCTCGCGGCACGTGTTCGAGGCGCCGACCTACCACTACAAGACGGGCATCGCGTTCCTCGCGTGGCTCAACGGGCACCAGCCCGGCTTCACCATGGTCGGCGGGCTGCAGGCCGGCCGCGGCGCCCTCCACCTGGCGCGGGTCTTCGAGCTGGCGAACCAGGCGCGGCTGCTGCGCGACCCCGACCTCGCCGCGGAGCGGATGACCGCGTGGCTCTCCGTGCACGGGGTGGTCCGGTGACCACCGCGGCGCTGGCTGCGGTGGACGTGCCCTCGGGAGCGCCGGCTCGGGTGGCGACGCCCGCCCCGGGCGACCCGCGGCTGGCGCGGCTCTCGCTCAACCAGCGCACGACGGCGTCCTGGGACCTCCGCTCGGCCGTCGACGGCTGCGTCGCCGCGGGGCTCCCCGCGATCGGCGTCTGGCGTGAGCCGGTGGCCGAGGTCGGCCTCGACGTGGCCTGCCGGATGGTCGCCGACGCCGGGCTGCGGGTCTCCTCGGTGTGCCGGGGCGGCTTCTTCACCGGCGCCGACGCCGCCGACCGCCGGCGCGCGCACGAGGAGAACCTGCGCGCCCTCGACGAGACCGCAGCGCTCGGCTCGCCCGTCCTCGTCCTCGTGCCGGGCGGGCTGCCGGCCGGTGACCGGGACCTCGGAGCGGCCCGGGGCCGCGCCGCCGAGGCGGTGGCCGCGCTGGCCCCCGAGGCGGGCGCCCGGGGCGTGCGTCTCGGCATCGAGCCGATGCACCCCATCTTCGCGGCCGACCGCGGCGTCGTCTCGTCGCTCGGGCAGGCCCTCGACATCGCCGAGGACCACCCCGCCGACCAGGTCGGCGTCGTCGTCGACACCTTCCACCTGTGGTGGGAGCCAGGGGTGCTCGACCAGGTCCGGCGCGCCGGGGACCGGATCGCGTCGTACCAGGTGGGCGACTGGATCACCCCGCTGCCGCCCGACGCCCTGCTCTCCCGCGGGATGGTGGGCGACGGGCACATCGACTTCGCCGGGTTCACCGCGGCCGTCGCCGCCACGGGGTACGCCGGCGACGTGGAGGTCGAGATCTTCAACGCCGACATCTGGGCGGCGCCGGGCGCGGACGTGGTGTCCACGCTCGCGCGTCGCTACGTCGAGCTGGTGGAGCCCCACCTGCTCACCACCTCGGGGTCCGGGGCCTGACGGCACTCGGGGTGCCCCTGCTCGGGAAGGAAGGCACACCATGCACTGGAGAAGGACGACATCGGTCGCGGCCGCGCTGGCCGCGGTGGTTGCGGCGCCGCTGACCGGGGCCGCCGCCTGGGACGGCCCGGACGGGCCCGGCCACGCGGTGGTCAAGCCGCGGGCGGTGGCCGCCCACTGGGACCCGCTGACCGACGCGAAGTGGGCCTTCGCGGACGGCGAGGTGGCCATGCTCGAGCGAGGGAGCGCGCCGGCGGGACCGCGGCGGCCCTTCGAGTACGCGGTGGTCACCAAGGGTCCCGAGCTGGCCTCGCTGACCTACCGTGCCCAGGTCCGGGTGGACGAGCCGGTCACCCGCAACGACCGCGACGTGGTGCTGATCTGGAACTACCAGTCACCGACCCGCTTCTACTACGCCCACCTGTCGCAGGACAACGCGATCTACCCCCACAACGGGATCTTCGTCGTCGACGACGCCGACCGCCGCCGGATCGACGACCAGTGGACCGGGACGGTCGGAGCCCCGCCCGCGATCGACGACACCGACTGGCACGACGTCCGGCTGACCTACGACGCGGCCTCCGGCCGGGTCGCGGTGCACCTCGACGGCGCGGAGGAGCCGCTGATGACCGCCACCGACACCACCTTCACCGGTGGCCGGGTCGGCTTCGGCTCGTTCGACAACTACGGCCGGGTCCGCGACGTGGTCGTGACCGGCGCCCGCGACCGCTCCTAGCCGAGCGGCCCCTGAACCACGTCGGCCCCGCGGGAGACGCGGGGCCGGCGGGGCCGCCGGTGGCAGCCGGCGGCGTCGAGCATCGAGCAGCTCCCACGGTACCCACCGCGGGAAGGAAGAGAGTCCACATGCCGAAGTCACGTTGGTGGGTGAGCGCTGCGACCGGAGCCATGGTCGCCGCGTTGCTCGCCCCAGCCTCGTCGGGGAGCGCGGTCGCCACCGCCACCGCCGACGGCGCCCCGATCTCCGACCCGGTCCCGGAGGACGCCGTGCGGTCCTCCCTCGGGCTGGTCCTGGAGCCCTACCACCAGTTCCCCGAGAGCGATCCCACGCCGGCCGCCACCGACCAGCGGCTGATGCGCCACAACCGCATCAACTACATCGGCGAGGTGCCTGACGGGTCCGGCCGGCTCTACGTGCCGGACCTCAACGGCCCGCTCTACCTCCTCGAGGAGACCCAGGCCGGCAAGGTCGAGCACCGCTACCTCGACGTGAAGGCGGAGTTCCCCGACTTCTTCTCCGGTCGCGGGATGGGCAGCGGCTTCGGCTTCGTCAGCTTCCATCCCGAGTTCGAGCGCAACGGGCTCTTCTACACCGTGCACACCGAGCGGGGAGGTGCCACGGGCAGCAAGCAGCTGACCTTCCCGCCGCAGCGCAGCACCTTCAGCCACAGCGTCATCACCGAGTGGGACGCCGCGGACCCGGCGGCCGACACCTTCGCCGGCACGCGCCGCGAGGTCATGCGGCTGGCGTTCCAGACCCAGATCCACGCCGTCCAGCAGATCGACTTCAACCCCACGGCCGAGCCCGGCGACGAGGACTACGGCCTGCTGTACGTCGCCGTCGGGGACGGCGGTGCCGCCCTCGGCACCGACGTCCCGCAGGACCCGGCCACGCCGTACGGCAAGATCCTGCGGATCGACCCGGCCGGCACCGACGGCCCGACCGGCACCTACGGCGTCCCGGCGACCAACCCGTACGCCGGTGAGCAGGGCTGGATCGGCGAGATCTACGCCCTCGGCATGCGCGACCCGCACCGCTTCTCGTGGGACGCCGGCGGGCAGCACCAGATGTTCCTCGGCCACATCGGACAGCACGCCGTCGAGGCGGTCTACGAGGTGCGCCCGGGCGACAACTACGGCTGGAGCGAGATCGAGGGGCGCTACCGCTACGACCACACCGACGAGTGCCACCTCTACCCGCTGACCGAGGAGGACCAGGCGGCCGGGTACGTCTTCCCCGTCGCGTCCTTCGACCACGACCCGCCGGCCGGCTACCCGTGCAACCGCGACAGCGGCCACGGCATCAGCGGCGGGTTCGTCTACCGGGGCAACGACCTGCCGGGCCTGCGGGGCAAGTACGTCTTCGGCGACCTCGTCGACGGCCGGGTGTACTGGACCGAGGCCGGTCAGATGCGCCGGGAGACCGGCAAGGAGGCGCGGCTGCACGAGATGCAGCTGTGGGACACCGAGGGCAACCGCCTGCGGATGACCGACTTCGTCGACGACTTCCGCGTCGACCTGCGGTTCGGGACCGACTCCGAGCGCAACCTCTACCTGCTCGCCAAGTCCAACGGCATGGTCTGGAAGGTCGTCGACACCAAGCACGTGCCGTGGAAGGACGAGGTCGCGCCGTCGCTGCGCGAGGACCTGGTGTCGTTCTACGACTTCGAGCACCCGTTCCCGGTGGACGGTGCCCTCGAGACCGACCAGGGCGCGTCCGAGACGCTGCTCTCGCTGGTCAACGGCGGCTGGGACATGCGCGTCGCCGACCGTGCCTACCCGACGTCCAACAACGCGATCCAGACCCGGCAGGTCGACCAGGCGAGCGCCGGCAACGACGACTGGAAGGCCGGCGCCTGGAACGAGGGCGGCGTCGCGACGCTCGAGGCGTTCCGGGGCGCCGAGCAGGCGACGGTGATGGGCTGGTTCAAGCGCACCGGCGAGGGCCCGGCGCTCAACACCAACACGCCGAACCCGACCGACCGCTACAACGCCATCGGTCTCGCCGGCGTCCTCGCCGGCAACTCCGACGGGCACGGCGTGCGCGCCCTGCTGGAGGTGATCAACGTGGGCGGGACCCTGCGGCTGGTCGCGCTCGGCCGGCGCCTCGACTCCGGGTCGTCCTCGACGTTCGCCGCCTCCGGCGACTGGCAGGAGCTGCTGCCGGTGGGGGAGTGGGTCCACCTGGCCGCGACGTTCGACTACACCACGGGCGCGATGGCGCTCTACCGCAACGGCCAGCAGCTCGAGGGCTTCTACACCGCCACGAACGACCCCTGGCAGGTCGACGGCACCGGCACCTCCGACACGTTGCCACGCGGCTACAAGATCGGTGGGTCCTACCCGCAGGACACACGGGAGCAGAACCCGTGCGACTGCCGGATGGACGCCTTGATGTTCCTCGACCGGGCCGTCCGGCCCGCCGAGGTCAAGCAGCAGTACCGGCGCTTCGTCGCCGGCTACTGATCCCGACCGCCGGTGGCCCCACGTCCTCGACGTGGGGTCACCGGCCTCGTGCGCCGGGGCCTACCGGTCGAACGCGGCCCGGACCTCGTGCTCGGTGAGGCCGTAGTCCTCGATGGCGTACCGGTGCGACGGCTTGGCCGACCCCTGCTTCGACTCGCGGTCGATCTCGGTCATCGCGGCCTCGGCCCCGGGCGTCCAGTCGAGGCCGAACCGCTCGTAGACGCCCCGAGCCGTGCCGAGCGGGTCGGCGAGCAGGTCGGCGAAGGCGACGTCGACGAACTGCGCCTGGTCGTAGCGCGGGCGCGCGTCGTGGAAGGCGTGGAAGGCCCGCGACCACAGCTCCAGCTGCGTGCGGCCGATGGTCTCCCCGACGTACGTCGTGCTGTGCCCGGCCGTCGTCTCGGCCGACAGCGAGCAGGACGAGGCGATGCAGACCACCGGGTCGCGGTGGGTGTAGACGACGAGGGCGTCGGGGTAGACCGCCATCAGCGCGTCGAGCGCCGTCATGTGCGAGGGGTTCTTGAGCACCCACCGCTTGTCCGGGTCGTTGAGCCCGACCAGCTGCAGGTTCTGCCGGTGCCGGGCGTAGGCGTCGGTCCAGTCCTGGTCGTCGAGCCACGCGGAGTAGCGGGGCACGTTCGCCAGCGACTCGTACGAGCGGGACTTGCCGGTCTGCCGCAGCAGCCGCCAGCACTCCTCGACGGTGGTGGCGTCCATGTAGTGGATCCCCATGAACTCCGGGCTCTCCACGTGGTGCGCCGAGAACGCCTCCTGCATCGCGGAGAAGATCGGGTCGGATCCCCAGGTCTCCCGCGGCGGACGCGGCTGGGGGTACTGCGTCAGCCACATCTCCAGCCCCTGCGCCGCCGGGTCGGCGTGCAGCAGCCGGTGCAGCGCCGTGGTGCCGGTGCGCGGCAGGCCCATGACGAAGACCGGCCGCTCGATCGGGACGCCGGCGTGCTCGGGCCGCGCGGTGAACTGCGCCTGGGTGAGCAGCCGGCCCACCAGCGCGCTCTTGACCTCCGAGCGCTGGAAGTAGTTGCCCCGGGGGGTGAGCCCGGCCTCGGGCGAGGCGAGGTCCTCGACCAGCAGCCGCAGGCCCTCCTCGTGCTGGCTGCCGCCGAGGTCCGTCATCCCGGTGGTGCGGCACGCCGCCTCGACGATGTCGTCGTAGGAGCCGACGTCCGCGCGCTCGCGGGTCATCACGTTCTGGGACATGGTCCTCCTTGCGGCCGTGGTCTCGACGGGCTCGACCACCGGGACGGTCAGTTGTCGTGGAACTCGCCGCAGTCGACGTTGAGCATCGTGCCGGTCACGGCCGAGGCCAGGTCGCTGGCGAGGAAGAGGGTCGCGCGGGCCACCTCCTCGGGGGAGGCGAGGCGCTTGAGGTCCGTGGGCGCGGCCTTCTCGGCGTACACCTCGTCGTGGGTGCGGCCGGACTCGGAGGCGATCCAGTCGAAGTAGGCGCGGTTGACGTCCTCGTAGATGTAGGACGGCGCGACGCTGTTCACCCGGATCCCGCGCGGCCCGAGCTCGGTGGCCAGCGACGAGGCGAGGTGCGCGAGCGTGCCCTTGGAGAGCTTGTAGCCGGCGTACTCGGGGTCGGAGGAGTACTGCACGCAGGAGTTCAGCATCACGATCGACCCCCCGGTCGCCGCCAGCGCGTCGGCGAAGAGCGCCGAGAGGCGCAGCGGCGCGAAGACGTTGGTCTCGTTGGCCGCGCGCAGCGACTCCAGCGACAGCGAGGTCACCGGGTCCATCGGCGGGATGCCGAAGGCGTTGTTGAGCAGGCAGTCGACGCGCCCGAACTCGTCGAGCGCCGCGGTGACCAGGGCGGCGCGGGAGTCCTCGTCGGTGATGTCGGTGGGCACGACGAGCGCCCGGCGGCCGTGCGAACGGACCACGTCGGCCATCTTCTGCAGGCGCTTCTCCGTGCGGCTGACCAGGACCAGGTCGGCGCCCATCCGGGCGGCCTCCTCGCCGAGCGCGCGGCCGAGGCCGGGGCCGACGCCGGAGAGCACGATCACCTTGTCCTGCAGCAGCGGGACGGGGGTGTAGCGCTCCTCGACGGAGGTGTCGTGGGCGTCGGCGAGGCCGGGGGCGGTCATGGTCACGAGAGCATCCTTCGGGCGACGGAGCGCTGCCGGGCGGCGATCCGCTCGGCGTACTGCTCGGGGGTGAGGGGTGAGAAGAACGGGAGGTGGTCGCGGACCTCGGCGACCGGGACGACCTCAACCGTGGGGCCGTCCTCGGGGCCGAGGTCGCGCTCGAGGCGCTGCCAGCGCAGCATCATCGAGCCGGTGCGGTGGCCGGTCGTCTCCAGCCAGTTGGCGATGCACCCCCCAGGTCCGGCAGGGTTGCGCTCGGAGACGACGAACCGCATCTTCCCGTCGGGGTCGGTGACGGCCTGCGCCTTGGTCAGCGAGGTCTGGTGGGTCTCGTAGTCGGTGGAGACGTACCAGTCCGACCCGATCTGAGCCGCCTGGTAGGCGCAGTCGGTGCACTCCGGGACGGTGATGACCAGCGCCTGGTCCTCGTCGAGCTCGTAGTGGCCGATGGAGGAGCGCTGCGAGGCGAGCCCGCCGGGTGTCGACTGCGGCTCGGTGAGGGTGTTGACCGGCTCCTGGTACTGGAAGAAGTGGGGGAAGGCGAACCAGGTCTGGATCGAGGAGGTCAGCGAGCGGGCGGCGACCTCGTACTTCTTGGCCAGCGTGGCCTGCGACAGCGGGCGGGCCGGCCTGCCTATCGTGTCGGGGCGCTCGATCCACAGGACGCCGCGCTCCTCGGTGTCCCAGTCGTTGAAGACCTCGCGCACGATCATCGTCTTCGCGCCGGGCTCGGCGACGTAGGTGAACTCGAAGGTGCCGTCCTCGGCGATGTCGAGCTCGCGGTCGTCGAAGGCCATGAGCGAGGTCGCGGCCGAGGTCGCGGTGTACGCCCCGCCCATCACCTGGAAGGAGAGGTCAGCGGAGGTCCCGCGGCGGCCGCGCACGACGTACTCCACGCCCTCGCGCAGGTAGGCGTTGAAGTAGAGCGCGTCGGGGTTGTCGAGGCCCTGGCGGGAGAACTGGTGCGTCGGGTTGACGAAGAGCGGCCGCTCGAGGTCGTAGTCGAAGGCGGTCTGCATCGCCATCCGGATCCGGCCGGCGAGGTAGTCGTACCCCTCGAGCCGGTCCTGCTCGGTGCGGATGAACGGCGCGTTGGCGACGAGCTCCTCGGCCTCGGCGATCGCGTCCTGCAGCGGCTTGGTGAGGTTCAGCGACTCGCTCATCGGTTGACCTTCGCGATGACGTTCTCGGCGTACTGCTCGAGGTGCTTGACCTTCGTCTCCAGCGGCTCGGTGTCGGGCCCCTTGATGTAGGGGACGCGGAAGCCGACGATGCAGTCGGTGACGCCCTTGTCCTCGAGCCGCTTGATCCCGTCGGGGTCGTAGGCGTCGTAGGAGATCACGTGCACCTCGAACTGCGAGGAGTCGCGGGTGTCTCCTTCCTCCCGGCGGATCTCGCCCAGCCGGGTCAGCAGCCGGTCGAGCTCCTCGCCGTCGCCGCCCGCGTGCATCCAGCCGTCGCCCTTCCGCACGGCGCGGCGCAGAGCGGCGTCGGCGTGCCCGCCGACCAGCAGCGGGATCGGCTCGGTGGGGGCGGGGCTCTGCTTGAGCGAGTCGATCTCGTAGAACTCACCGCTGTAGGAGAAGAAGTCGCCGGAGGTGAGACCGCGGACGATGTCCATGCACTCGTCCATCCGCTTGCCGCGTCGCTCCCACGGCACGCCGAGGTTGGCGAAGTCCTCCGGCCACGGCGAGATGCCGACGCCCAGGCCGAGCCGGTTGCCGGAGAGGTACGCCAGCGAGGAGGCCTGCTTGGCGACCAGCACCGGGGGGCGCACGGGCAGCTTGAGGACGAACGGCGTCAGGCGCAGCGTGCTCGTCACCGCGAACAGGTGCGCGCACAGGATCATCGTCTCGATGAACTCCTTGTCCTCGAGGAACTCCCGGTCGCCGGTGTCGGTGTAGGGGTACGTCGAGTCCGAGGTCTCCGGGTAGATGAGGCTGTCGGCCACCGTCATGCTGGTGTAGCCGGCGGCCTCCGCGGCCTGCGCCAGCGGTGCGTAGTACTCCGCGCGGGTCATCGCCTCGGCGTAGGTGAATCGCATGGGACCTCTTTCCGTAGGAGCCCGTCGAAATATAGAACGCGTTCCAGTTTTGTGGAAGGGTCGCTCCCGTGGACCTGCAACAGCTCAGCGACCGGGCCGAGATCACCGACGTGCTCATCCGCTACACCCGGGCCATCGACACCGGCGACTTCGACCGCCTCGACACCGTCTTCACCCCCGACGCCCGCATCGACTACACCGAGTCGGGCGGCATCGCCGAGGGGTACGCCGAGGTCAAGCCGTGGCTGGCCGAGGTCCTGCCGGCGTTCTTCCCGAAGCGGATGCACACCCTCGGCCAGGTCGAGATCGACCTCGACGGCGACGAGGCGCGCGTGGCGGCGTACTTCCACAACCCGATGCCTCTGCCGGCGGACGGGGGAGACGACGGCGCGGGCGGGACCAAGGTCGTGGAGTTCGGCGGCATCTACCACCACACGATGGTCCGCACGGTCGACGGCTGGCGCAGCCGGCAGCTGCACGAGGAGATCGTCTGGCGGCGTGGCGTCTGATGGCGCCGCGGAGGAAGGGCGGGTTCATGGACCTGCCCGAGGAGAAGCCGGCCGGCCTCGACTCGCCGGTCGTCCCCAAGGTGCTCAAGCGGATGGCCAAGGCGCAGGTCGCGGTCTTCCGTGCGACGAACGGCCGGATCGGCAGCACGTGGCGGGTCGGTGCGGGCTGGCGCAAGCCGGTCCCGACGTTGCTGCTGAAGCACGTCGGCCGGAAGTCCGGCACCGTCTTCACGACGCCGCTGCTCTTCCTCGAGGACGGCCCGGACCTGGTCGTCGTCGCCTCGCAGGGCGGCCTGCCGAAGCACCCGCAGTGGTACCGCAACCTCCTCGCGCACCCCGACACCGAGGTGGCGCTGAAGGGTGAGCGGGTACGCCGGGTGCGGGCGCGGGTGGCCGGGCCGGAGGAGCGGGCCGCGCTGTGGCCGCGGCTGGTCGACCTCTACGCCGACTTCGCGAAGTACCAGCGCTGGACCGATCGCGAGATCCCCGTGGTGGTCCTCGAGCCGCGGTGACCGGGGCTCGTCCCGTCGGGCGTGGTTGGCCCTTCAGGCTCTGTCCCCGACAATGGTCGGGTGGCTGACGAGGGGCTCTCCGGCGAACGACCGGACCGACCTGTCCTGGCGGGGCTGCTGGCCCTCGTGGGCGTCGGCCTCGTGGTCGGCCTCGTGCTCGGCGGCGTGGCGCTCGGCGGGGTCCGGGTGCTCGGGCTCGGGGGCTCGGGCGGGACCGGCAACGGCGCGGCCGCAGCGGAGGACGAGGAGTCGTTCTACCTGCCGCCGCCGCTGCGGACCGACCCGCCGGAGGGGCCGCTGATCACCCTGGTGCCCGAGCCGACGTCCAGCGGACGCTCCGAGCCGAAGCCCTCGAAGTCCGCCAAGCCGGACCGCCCGAAGAAGGCGATCAGCCTCTCCGCGGGTCAGACCCAGGTCGCGCCGATGCAGCAGATCGACCTGACCGGGGTCTACCCCGGCGGTGAGGGGGCGATCCTGCAGGTGCAACGCTTCGCAGACGGTGCGTGGCAGAGGTTCGAGGTGACGGCCGCGGTCACCAACGAGACGTTCGCGACGTACGTCCAGACCGGGCGGCCCGGCGTCAACCGGTTCCGTGTCGTCGACACCTCCTCAGGTCGGACGTCCAACCAGGTCCGGATCAGGGTCGGCTGACCGCCGCTCGGGCCGGCGTCGGTGCTGGCCCGCCAGTACCCCGCCGAGCACCAGGGCCACGCCGAGCGCCTGGGTCGGGCCGAACGCCTCCCCGGCCACCAGGGCGCCGAGGGCCGTGCCGACCACCGGGTTCAGCAGGCCGACCACGGCCACGGCGCCGGCGGGCATGAGCGTCAGGCCCCGGAACCAGCAGGCGTACGCGAGGACGGTCCCGACGGCGCCGAGCCAGAGGTAGCCGGCGGCAGCGGCGCCGTCGATCCGCGGGGGCGCGCCCTCGACGAGCAGCGCGAGCGGGAGGAGCGCGAGCCCGCCGACGACCAGCTGCCAGGAGACCAGCGTCAGCATGTCGACCGGCGCCGGCCACCGCTTCACCAGCACGAAGCCCACCGCCGAAGCCAGGACCGAGCCGCCGGCGGCGAGCAGGCCGATGGCGTCGAGCCCGCCGGGCGCGCGGAGCACGAGCAGGGTGACGCCGGCGAGCCCCACGACGGCGCCGAGGACGCGGGCGCCGGAGGCCCGCTCGCCCAGGGCCAGGAGCGCGATCGCCATGACGACCAGCGGGGAGGTCGCCTGCACGGTCGAGGCGAGCCCGCCGGGGAGCCGGTAGGCGGCGAGGAAGAGCAGGGGGAAGAAGGCGCCGATGTTGCACAGTCCCAGGACGGCCGCCTTCCACCACCAGTCGCCCCGGGGCAGCCGGCGCCGCCAGGCCAGCAGCAGGAGGCCGGCCGGGAGGGCGCGGACGGCGGCGGCGAACAGTGGCCGGTCCGGTGGCAGCAGCGCGTCGGTGACCAGGTAGGTCGTGCCCCAGGCGATCGGTGCGACGGCGGTGAGGGCGACGGTGCGCCCGTCGATCGTTTCCACGGAAGACATAATGCCTTCCGCGTCAGATACATTCCAGGGATGGAGGACCAGGACTTCGTCGGGCACGTGATGGACCAGTGGCGGGCCGAGCGGCCGGACCTCGACGTGTCGCCACAGGGCATCGTGGCCCGGTTGCACCGGGTTGCCGCCCGGCTCACGGAGGAGCTCGTCGCGGTCTACGCCGAGCACGGGCTGGGCGAGGGGGAGTTCGACGTGCTGGCGACGCTCCGGCGCAGCGGTGCGCCGTACGAGCTGACCCCCGGGGAGCTCGCCGACCAGACCATGGTGACCTCCGGTGCCGTGACCAAGCGCGTCGACCGGTGCGTGCAGCGAGGCTGGGTCGTGCGGCGGCCCGACGAGCGGGACGGGCGGGGGCGGGTGGTCGCGCTGACCGACGCGGGCCGGGCGCTGATCGACCGGGCGTTCACCGACCACATCGCCAACGAGCACCGCCTGGTGGGGATGCTCGGGGACGACGAGAGGGCCCGGCTCGCACACCTGCTGGAGGCGTGGGGCCGGGCCCTCGAGGACGCGCCGCGGCGGGAGCGCGGCGGGACGGGTCAGGCGGGGACGTAGTCGAACGTGTCGGGGTCGGGACCCATCCGGCCCGCGGCGCCGCGGTCGAGCGCGCTGATGGCGGCGACCTCGTCGACACTGAGCGAGAAGTCGAAGATGTCGAAGTTCTCGCGCATCCGCTGCTCGCTGACCGACTTCGGGAAGACGATGTCGCCACGCTCGACGTGCCAGCGCAGCGTCACCTGGGCGGGCGTCTTGCCGTGGGCCGCGGCGATCCGACCGATCACCTCGTCGCCGAGCACGGCGCCCTGGGCGATGGGCGACCACGCCTCGACCTCGACACCGTGCCGGATCGAGGCGGCGCGGGCCTCCTCGTTGCAGAAGTACGGGTGCACCTCGATCTGGTTGACCGCCGGCACCACGCCCGTCTCCTCGACGACGCGGTCCAGGTGCGCCGGCTGGAAGTTCGACACACCGACCGAGCGGGCACGGCCCTGCTCGACGAACTCGCTGAGCGTCCGCCAGGTCGAGACGTAGTCGCCGTCGTAGAGCGTCGGCAGCGGCCAGTGGATGAGGAAGAGGTCGATCGTGTCGAGCCCCAGCCGCTCGAGCGTCTCGTCGAAGGCCCGCCGAGCGTCGTCGGGGCGGTGGAAGCCGTTGTTGAGCTTGCTGGTGATCCAGAGCTCCTCGCGCGCGATGCCCGAGTCGCGGATCGCCTGCCCGACGCCCTCCTCGTTCTGGTACATCTGCGCCGTGTCGATGTGGCGGTAGCCGATCTCGAAGGCCGTCGAGACCGCCGCCGCCGTCTCCTCGGGCGGCACCTGGAAGACGCCGAAGCCGAGCTGCGGGATGGTCGTCTGGTTGTTCAGGGTGATGGTCGGAACGGTCATGTCCACCGACAAGACCACCCGGCTCCAAATGCTTCCCGGTGCCGGCCGTTTCCTCGGCGGACGAGATGATGGTCACCATGACCGACGCCGAGCTGCCGCACTACACGGAGTACGACACCAGGCTCGCCTCGTACGCCGTCATCCGCGACGACCACGGCCGGATCCTCCTCGCTCTGTGGAACCAGGCGTCCGACGGCCAGCGGTGGACGCTGCCCGGCGGCGGGGTCGAGCTCGACGAGACCGTCGAGGAGGCCGCGGTGCGGGAGGTCCGCGAGGAGACCGGGTACGACGTGGAGCTCGACCGGCTCCTCGGCGTCGACACCTACGTCATCCCCGCGTCCCGGCGCCACCTGGACAGCGACCGGCCGCTCAAGGCCGTCCGCGTGCTCTTCTCGGCGACGATCGTCGGCGGCGAGCTCACCCGCGAGGTCGACGGCACCACCGACGAGGCCCGCTGGTTCACGGTCGACGAGGCCGCCGCCCTGCCCCGCGTCTCCCTCGTCGACATCGCCCTCCGCCACGCCCACTCCTGAGGCGTCGAAGTGGGGCGCCTGCAGGGTCGAAGTGGGGCGCCTGCAGGGTCGAAGTGGCGCGTCTGCAGGGTCGAAGTGGCGCTCAAGCTCGGCGCCGGTACGCCGGGTTGGGCTCGGCACGTGCGTGGCGACGCCGGTGCGGCTGCTGGCGCTCGCGGGTCGCCCGTCGGAGCTCGCCGAGCCACCGGTCCGACGCGGGGTGGGTCAGGTCCGCCCGGCGGACCACGATGACGATCCACCCGTCCGCGCGCAGGGCCGCGCGGCGGCGCTCGTCGGCGGCTCGGTCGGCGGCCGAGGAGTGGTGCTCCTCCCCGTCGTACTCGACCGCGATCTTGAGCCCGCGATACGCGAGGTCGAGCCGCACGAGCCCGTAGCCGGGGACCCACACCTCGACCTGCGGGGTGGGGTGCGGCAGCCCCTCGTCGATGATCGCCATCCGGGTCCACGACTCTGCCGGCGACTCGGCGAGGTCGGTCGACAGCGGGACCAGCTCGCGCAGCTGGATGACACCACGCCGGCGTGTGAAGCGGCGTGTCATCGCTTGGAGCTCGGCCTCGGACACGGCGCAGCGCCGGCGGAAGGCGTCCAGGACGGCGAGTGCCCGCCGGCGTCCGCGGAGGGTGGCGAGGTCACATGCGGTCCGGACCGCGCTGGTCACCAGGATGCCGTGCGGCAGCAGCGAGATGTCGGCGTCGACCAGGTTCCGCTTGCCGCCGTACACCTCGGGGCAGCGCGTGCGGTCGTGCCCTCGGACGGAGACGACCTCGAGCGGCGGCACGGTGCCTGCCTCGTGGGGGTCGTACGCGTCGATCCCGTGGAGCCAGGCCGCCGACCGGTCGCAGACGACGACGTGGTCGGGCAGGACCAGTGCGGCGGCTCGCGCTCGCAGATCGATCGAGTCCGGCAGGTCGGCACGGCAGTAGACCCGGTGGAGCAGTCGCCGGACCTCTCCGGTGCGGATCAGCCAGTCGAGGGTGCCGGCGCTGAGACGCAGCCGCTGGAGGTCGGCGCGAGTGAACGGTTCGTCAGGGAGATTCATGCGGACGCACTTGCCCGCGGTGGACGCACAGAAGTGAGCGGCTCTTGGCCCTGTGGACCACCCGGCCGCCCAGGGCGCCTGTGTGCTCGAAACGACCCACCTCGACCCTGTGCGCGACCCACGTCGACCCTGTGCGCGACCCACGTCGACGGCTAGCGTGGCGGGATGAGGCGTGTGGGCGTGGGGCTGGCGGCGGGGGTGCTCCTGCTGGCCGGGTGCACGAGCGACACGTCCGAGCCGCGGGAGGCGGGGCCTCCGGGCGAGCGGCCGACGCCGACCACGACGTCGTCCACGCAGCCCGAGCCCGAGCCGGAGGCGGAGCTGGTGGTGGTCGGCCACGCGACGCAGCAGCAGCCCACCCTGTCGAGGCGTACGGCGGAGCGGCTCGTCGCCGGCGAGCAGGACCGGTGGCGGGGCCGGCGGGTGGTCGCGGAGGGCCCGGTCGCGCGGCGGCTCCGCACGGTGGAGCGCCGGCCGGGGACGCTGGCCGTCGTGCCGCTGGACGCCGTGCGGCCGACCGTGCGGGTGGCGACGGTCGACGGGGTCGACCCGGTCCGTGACGACCCCCGGGCCGTCACGGTGGCCGTCGTCGGCGACGTGATGCTGGTGCGGCGCGTGCCCGACCCGGCCGAGGCGCTCGCGCCGACCCGCGACCGGCTGCGCGCGGCCGACCTGACGGTCGGGAACCTCGAGAGCACGCTGAGCCGTGCCGGTGCGCCGACCCAGGGTGGCGACTCCTTCGGGGCCACGCCGGCGCTGCTCGGTCCGCTGCGTGGGGCCGGGTTCGACGCGCTGTCGCTGGCGAACAACCACACCGGGGACTTCGGTGAGCAGGCGCTGCTCGACACCGTCCGCACGCTGCGCAGGAGCCCCATCGAGCCGTTCGGGGCGGGTGCCGACCGCGAGCAGGCCGGGCGCCCGGCGTACCTCGAGGCCGGCGGGACCCGGTTCGCGTTCGTCGGCTTCAACGCCATCGGGGAGACCCCGATGGCGACGCCCACGACGGCCGGGGCGCTGAGCGTCCGGATGCCGCCGCGCACCGGCACGACGATCGACCAGGACGACCTCGCCCACATGGAGCGCGTCCTCCGGGAGGCCGACCGGCGCGCCGACGTCGTGGTCGTGCTGCCGCACTGGGGGACGCAGTACACCCACGCCCCGCACCCGGCGCAGCGCGCGGTCGCCCCCCGCCTGGTCGACGCGGGCGCCGACCTGGTCGTCGGTGGGCACCCGCACTGGGTGCAGGGCGTCGACGTCGTCTCGGGGGTGCCGGTGGTCCACTCCCTCGGCAACTTCGTCTTCGACATGGAGTCGGAGCAGACCCGCGAGGGTGTCGTGCTCGAGTCGACCTTCTGGGGAGGGGAGCTCCGCGCCCTGCGGCTGGTGCCCTACGCGATGGACCCCGTGACGTTCGCCCCCCGGTTCGTGCGCGGCGACCGGGCGGCCGCCATCCTCGACGACGTCTGGTCGACCAGCACGGGGCCTTTCAGCGACTGAGCGAGGAGCGGGTCAGCGCAGCCAGGCGACGACCGTCCGCGCCGCGCGGGCCAGCTGCTCGCGGTCGACGACGGACGGGACGTCGGCAGGCGAGTGGTAGGCGGCGTACGGCGTGCTGCCGAGCCGCGCCGCCGGCAGGCCGGTCCGCACGAACGACCAGTGGTCGCTGGACCGCTCGAAGCGCTCGACGACCGTGGGCGCGCCGGCCGCCCGGGCCGCCTCGAGCAGCCGGCGGCTCACCGGGTCGTCCTCCGACGCGCTCCCGACCGGCAGCACCGAGCCGACGCCCACGCGGTCGAGCGAGACCATGCCGCGCAGTGCGCGCCGCTCGGCCGGGCGCAGCTGCTCGACGTACGCGCGGGAGCCGTAGTGGTGGTGCGCGTCGCCGGGGCCGCGCGGCTCCTCGGACCCGAAGGCCACCAGCACCACGGGCAGCCGGGTGCGCCGCTCCGCCGTCGCCTCGGCCACCGCGAGGAGTGCGCCGATGCCGGAGGCGTTGTCCTCCGCGCCCGGCGCCTGCGGCACCGTGTCGAGGTGGGCGCCGACGGCCAGCCACGGGCGGCCGGGGCGGACGTCGCCGCGGGTCGCGACCAGGTTCACCGACCGGCCGCCCTCGACGGGCACGCCCCAGGAGACGCCTGCCGGCGTCTGGAACGACTGCCGCTCGACGTCCCAGCCCAGGTCCTCCAGCCGGCGCTCGACCCAGCGGGCCGCGCGGAAGTACGCCGGCGAGGTGCCCGGACGCGGCCCCACCTCGCCCGCGAGGTGCTGCACGGCGGCGACCGCGGTGCGGGGACGGACGTCGTCGGCGGAGACCCGTGGCGCGGGCGCGGGCGTGGGCTCCGTGGTGGGTGGCGGCGACGGCACGGAGGGCGAGGCGCCCGGGGAGTCGCTCGGAGAGCTGTCCAGCGAGGGAGTCGTGTCGGGCGGCCGGTTGTCCTCGCCGGAGCAGCCGGAGAGGAGCAGGAGGCCGGCGAGGGGGCCGGCGAGGAGGAGCTGCGCGAGGCGAGCCATGCCCCCGATGGTGCCCTAGGCCTCCGCGAGCGCCGGCTGTCCGGCGGGCTCCAGGGCCAGGTCGACGAGGAAGGAGGCGTGCGCGACCGCCGAGTCCACGACCGGCAGCGGGGCCTGCTCGGGGGTGACCAACAGGCCGATCTCGGTGCAGGCCAGGACGACGGCGTCGGCGCCCCGGGACTGCAGGTCGCCCATGATCCGCTGGTACGCCGCTCGCGACTCCTCGCGGAAGACCCCCTGCGTGATCTCGTCGAAGACCACCCGGTCGACCAGCTCGCGGTCGGCCGCGTCGGGGGCCACGACGCCGATGCCGTGCTCGGCCAGGCGGTCGGCGTAGAAGGTCTCCTCCATCACCCAGCGGCTCCCGAGCAGGCCGAGCGTGGTCCACCCCTCCCGCGCGGCGACCCGCGCGACGGCGTCCGCGATGTGCACCGCCGGCACGGTGACGGCGGCCTCGAGGGCCGGGAAGTTCTTGTGCATCAGGTTGGTGCAGAGTGCGACGAGGTCCGCGCCGCCGGCCTCGCAGCGCCGTGCCGCGTCGGCGAGGAGCGCCGCCGAGGCGGCCCAGTCGCCGCGCACCTGGCACGCGCGGACCTCGGAGAAGTCCAGCGACTGCAGCGAGATCCGGGCCGAGGCGTGGCCGCCCAGGCGCGCCGCGACCTGCTCGTTGATGATCCGGTAGTAGGTGGCGGTCGAGTGCCACGACATCCCGCCGACGAGTCCGATGGTCCGCATGCCTCCCACGGTCGGTGGCCCGGCGCCCCAAGGGAAGACCCGTCCTCGTTGGGTGAGGCATAACGTGGGCCTATGACCCTCGACCCGCGCCGTGTCCTGATCTTCCGCGACGTCGTCCGCGCCGGCTCGATCACCGGCGCCGCGCGCGTGCTCGGCTGGACCCAGCCGGCGGTCAGCCAGCACCTGGCCCGCCTGGAGCGGGACGCCGGCGGCCCACTGCTGCTGCGCGGGCCCGGCGGGGTCGCGCCGACCGAGGCCGGCCGGGCGCTGCTGCGTCGGGCCGACGTCGTCGCCGCCGAGCTGCACGCTGCCGGTGAGGAGCTCGCGGCGCTGCACCAGCTGCGCGCCGGCCGGGTGCGGCTGGTCGCCTTCCCGTCGGCCGCGGCCACCCTCGTGCCCGACGTCCTCGGGGCGCTGGCGGAGCGGCACCCCGAGCTCGAGGTGGGCCTCGACGAGGCCGAGCCCCCGGAGGCGATGGCCGCGGTGGTGGCCGGCGACGCCGACCTCGCACTGGTCTTCGGGTACGACGGGCCGCCGGAGGGGCTGGGTGCGCTGGCCTGGCGGCCGCTCCTCGACGAGCCGGTGCACCTGGTGGTGCCGCCGGGGCACGCCGGCCCCGGGCCTCGTGGGCTGGCCTCGCTCGCCGGCGACGACTGGATCGGCGGGTGCGTCCGCTGCCGGACCCACCTGGTCGACTGCTGCGTGGCGGCCGGCTTCACGCCGGCCGTCCGGCACACCACCGACGACTACGTGGTGGTGCAGAACCTCGTCGCCCGCGGACTCGGGGTGACGGCGCTGCCGGAGTCGGCCCTCGCGGCGTACCGGCACCCCGACGTCCGGGTGCTGCCGCTCGCCGAGCTCGGCCGCCGCCTCGTCGGGCTGGCCCACCGACCTGGAGCGGAGGCGGTGCCGGCGACGGCCGCCCTCGTCGCGCAGCTGGTGGCGCAGCTCGCCGACCGGTCCGTGGAGCAGCAGGCGGAGCGGGCCGGCGAGCCCTGACCCAGGGCGGGAACAATCCCGCCGCGCCCTCCGTTGTGCCGTGTGAGCAAAGTTGAGTTGGCGAGACTCAAGTCGTCTGCCACACTCGACTCAGCGACAAGTGCTGCGGATCGACGCAGCGAACCCCTCCGGTGCCCTGAGCGCCGGACCCCAGACACCACCACACCCGGAGGTTGCAGAACATGGCACGTGCGGTCGGCATCGACCTCGGCACGACGAACAGCGTCGTGTCGGTCCTGGAGGGCGGCGAGCCCACCGTCATCGCGAACGCCGAAGGCGCCCGCACCACCCCGTCGGTCGTCGCGTTCGCCAAGTCCGGCGAGGTCCTCGTGGGTGAGGTCGCCAAGCGGCAGGCCGTCACCAACGTCGACCGGACCATCCGCTCGGTCAAGCGCCACATGGGCACCGACTGGAAGCAGAAGATCGACGACAAGGACTTCACGCCGCAGCAGATCAGCGCCTTCGTGCTGCAGAAGCTCAAGCGCGACGCGGAGGCGTACCTCGGCGAGCCGGTCACCGACGCGGTGATCACCGTCCCGGCGTACTTCTCCGACGCCCAGCGCCAGGCCACCAAGGAGGCCGGTGAGATCGCGGGCCTCAACGTCCAGCGGATCGTCAACGAGCCGACCGCGGCCGCGCTGGCCTACGGCCTCGACAAGGGCGACGACCAGCTGATCCTCGTCTTCGACCTCGGTGGCGGCACGTTCGACGTCTCGCTGCTGGAGATCGGCGAGGGCGTCGTCGAGGTCAAGGCGACCTCCGGCGACAACCACCTCGGCGGTGACGACTGGGACTCCCGGGTCGTCGACTGGATGGTCACCAAGTTCAAGAACGCCAACGGCGTGGACCTCGCCGCCGACAAGATCGCCAAGCAGCGCCTGCAGGAGGCCGCGGAGAAGGCGAAGATCGAGCTGTCCTCGTCCTCGGAGACCACCATCCACCTGCCGTACATCACCCACGGCGAGTCGGGCCCGCTCCACTTCGAGGAGCGGCTGACCCGCAGCGAGTTCCAGAAGATGACCAACGACCTGCTCGAGCGCACCAAGCAGCCCTTCCAGCAGGTGCTCAAGGACGGCGGCGTCAGCGTCAGCAAGATCGACCACGTCGTCCTCGTCGGCGGCTCGACCCGCATGCCGGCCGTCACCGACCTGGTCAAGGAGCTGCTCGGCGGCAAGGAGCCCAACAAGGGCGTGAACCCCGACGAGGTCGTGGCGCTGGGCGCCGCGCTCCAGGCCGGTGTCCTCAAGGGCGAGGTCAAGGACGTCCTGCTCCTCGACGTCACCCCGCTCTCCCTGGGCATCGAGACCAAGGGCGGCGTGATGACCACGCTCATCGAGCGGAACACCACGATCCCGACCAAGCGCTCGGAGATCTTCACCACCGCCGACGACAACCAGCCCTCGGTCGAGATCAAGGTCGCGCAGGGCGAGCGGCAGATGTGGTCGCAGAACCAGCCGCTCGGCAACTTCGAGCTGACCGGCCTGCCGCCCGCGCCGCGCGGCGTGCCGAAGATCGAGGTCACCTTCGACATCGACGCCAACGGCATCGTCCACGTCACCGCGAAGGACCAGGCCTCCGGCAAGGAGCAGTCGATGACCATCTCCGGTGGGTCCGCGCTCAGCAAGGACGACATCGACCGGATGGTCCGCGAGGCCGAGCAGTACGCCGAGGAGGACGCCAAGCGTCGCGCCGCGGTCGAGGCCCGCAACCAGGCTGACCAGCTCGTCTACACGACCGAGAAGTTCCTCACCGACAACGGCGACAAGATCCCGGACGACGTGAAGACCGAGGTCCAGGGCGACGTCGACGCCCTCAAGGCGACGCTGGAGAACCCCGAGGCCAGCGCCGAGGAGCTCCAGGCCGGCGTGACCAAGCTGGGCGAGTCGAGCCAGAAGATGGGTGCAGCGATGTACGCCGCCGCCGAGGCCGATGCCTCCGCTGCGGGGGGCACCGCCGGCGCGACCGGTGAGGCCGACGACGACATCGTCGACGCCGAGGTCGTGGACGAGCCCGCCGACGGCGAGGGCGAGTCGAAGTGACCGACCGCGAGCCCGAGGACCTCGGCGGCCCGCCGATGTCCGACGACCCGGTCGACCCGGCCACCGGCGACGCGGCCGGCCACGTGGACGAGGCGGGGGTCGCCGAGACCCCCGCCGAACCCGGGCCGGACCTGGCGCCCGAGGACGTCGAGGGCGCTCCGGCGGGCGACCAGCCCGCCGGCGACCCCGACCCGGCCCAGGACGAGCTCACCGTCACGAAGATGGAGCTCGCCGAGCGGACCGCGGACCTCCAGCGGCTCCAGGCCGAGTTCGTCAACTACAAGCGCCGGGTCGAGCGGGACCGCGACCTGATCCGCGAGAACGCGACGTACGCCGCGCTCACGCCGATCATCGAGGTCCTCGACACCATCGACCGGGCGCGCGAGTCGGCGGAGAAGCAGGGAGAGCAGCTCGAGGACGGCTTCCGCACCGTCGCAGAGCAGCTGGAGCGGACGGTCGCGAACCTGGGCCTGACGAAGTTCGGCGCCCCGGGGGACCCGTTCGACCCGAGCCTGCACGAGGCGCTCAGCCACGTCGGCGAGGACCCGGACGTCGAGGTGACCACCTGCAAGGTCGTCGCCAAGGCCGGCTACCGGATCGGCGACCGGGTGGTCCGGGCCGCACAGGTGTTGGTGGCCGACCCGGCCGGCGGCCCGACGCAGTAGTCCGTGCCGGGGTAGGACGAGAGAGATGACGACGGGAGGGAGGTGCGCGTGAGCGCCGACGACGGGATCCGGGCCGACTGGGCCCAGAAGGACTTCTACGCCGTGCTGGGGGTGTCCAAGGACGCCTCGTCGGAGGACATCAAGAAGGCCTACCGCAAGCTCGCGCGCGCCAACCACCCCGACTCCAACCCCGGCGACACCCGCAAGCACGACACCTTCAAGGCGGTCGCCGAGGCCTACGACGTCATCGGTGACCCCGACAAGCGCAAGAAGTACGACGAGGTGCGCTCCCTCTACGGGTCCGGAGCGTTCCGTGGCGGCTTCGGCGGCGGTGGTTTCGGCGGCGGTGCCGGCGGTGCCGGCGGCGGCATCAACCTCGAGGACCTGCTGCGCGAGCGCGCCGGCGCCGGTGGCGGCGGGTTCGGCGACATGTTCGGCGACCTGTTCGGAGCCGGCGGGCGTCGTACGGCGCAGCAGCCGCGGCGCACCCAGAAGGGCGCCGACGTCGAGTCGACCGCCACGATCGGCTTCACCGAGGCGATCGAGGGCGTGACGATCTCGCTGCGCCTCACCTCCGACGCCCCCTGCCCCGACTGCTCCGGCACCGGCGGCAAGCCCGGCACGAAGCCGCGGGTCTGCCCGCAGTGCGACGGCGCGGGCTCGGTCGTGGCGTCGGCGGGCGGCGCGTTCGCCATCAACGAGACCTGCCCCACCTGCGGCGGGCGGCAGCTCGTCTACGACGAGGCCTGCCCCACGTGCCACGGCAGCGGCCGTGGGACGTCGGCGCGCACGATCCAGGCGCGCATCCCCGCCGGGGTCCGGGACGGCCAGCGGATCCGGCTGCGCGGCAAGGGCGCCGCGGGCCTCAACGGCGGGCCGGCCGGTGACCTCTACGTCACCGTCAAGGTCTCGCCACACCGGATCTTCGGCCGCAAGGACGACAACCTCACCCTCGACGTGCCCGTCTCCTTCGACGAGGCGGCGCTCGGGGCGGAGGTGAAGATCCCGACCCTCGGCGGCGCGCCGGTCACCCTCCGGCTGCCTGCCGGCACGCCGAACGGCCGCACCTTCCGGGTCCGGGGCAAGGGCGCCCCGAAGCCCGACGGCACCAGGGGCGACCTGCTCGCCACCGTCGAGGTGCACGTGCCGGCGGTGCTGGACGCGAAGGCACGGGAGGCCGTCGAGGCCTACCGCGAGGCGACGGCCGGCAAGCCGCTGCGGGCCGGGTTGTTCGAGGCCGGCTGATGACGGGCACGCCGTTCGTCCCGGGACCGGACGCCGCGGTCTACGTCATCAGCGTCGCCGCCGAGCTCACCGGGCTGCACCCGCAGACCCTGCGCACCTACGAGCGGCTCGGCCTGATCACGCCGGGGCGCACCGGCGGCGGGGGTCGTCGCTACTCCCACCGCGACATCGAGCGGCTCCGGGAGATCGCCGAGCTCACCAGCTCCGGCATCGGCATCGAGGGCGTCCGGCGGATCATGGACCTGCAGAACCAGGTGCTCGCGCTCCAGGCGCGCAACGAGGAGCTCCAGGCCGAGCTCGACCACACCCGCGAGGCCCTGCGCCGGGCGATGACCCCGCGCCGTCCCGACGGCCCGGTCAACAAGCTGCCGGTGCTGCGCGCGCCCGAGCCGGCCGGCGCGCTGGTGGTGTGGCGGCGTGGTCGCTGAACCGGACCGGCACCCGACCGTCCTGCTGCTCGGCGGCACCGGTGAGGCCCGCGACCTCGCGGCGCTCCTCGTCGAGGCGGGGGTCGCGGTGGTCTCGTCGCTGGCCGGGCGGGTGGCGCGGCCCCGGCTGCCCGTCGGCGCCGTGCGTCTCGGTGGGTTCGGCGGGGCCGACGGCCTCGCCGCGCACCTGCGCGAGGAGGGGTACGACGTGGTGGTCGACGCCACGCACCCGTTCGCGGCCACGATCAGCCGCTCCGCGGCGGCCGCCGCGGCGGCGGTCGGCGTACCGCTGCTCCGCCTCGAGCGCCCGGACTGGTCGAGCGAGCCCGTGGGCGACTGGCACCCGGTCGCCGACCACGACGAGGCCGCACGCACCGCGGCGCGCCTGGGCCGCCGGCCCTTCCTCACCGTGGGCCGGCAGTCCCTCGACAGGTTCACCGGTCCGCTGGCCGACCACGCCTGCCTGGTGCGCGTCGTCGACCCGCCGGAGGTCGCGGTGCCGGAGGTGTGGACGGTCCTGCTCGACCGCGGGCCCTACGAGCTCGCCGGGGAGCGCGCGCTGATGGAGCACCACCGCGCCGACGTCCTGGTCACCAAGGACTCCGGTGGGCGGCACACCCGGCCGAAGCTCGAGGCGGCCGCGGCGCTCGGCGTACCCGTGGTCGTGGTCGGCCGGCCTGCGCCCCCGGAGGGCGTGCAGACGGTCGGCGACGCCGCCGCCGCTGCGCGGTGGGTCTTGGACCGGACCGGCGGCTGACTTCACGGGCGGTGGACGGCGTCGGCGAACCGCTGTGCGAGCTGCGGGTGGCCCGCCCAGTGCGTGTGGAGGTACGACGCATGCAGGGTCGGGCCGCTGAAGCCGCACGCCTCCCCGCCGACCCGCCACGCCGGCCGGTCGCCGGCGCCGGGCGCCACGACGGTCCGGTGGAACTCGTGGCCGGTGACCCGCTCGCCGGTGCGGGTGAGCAGCGAGTCGGAGGGCGCCTCGGCCTCGGGGTAGCGCAGCGTGAGCCGGCCGGTCATCCGGGCGTCCGCGTCCAGCGCGCCGACCATCGGCGCGTCGTCCAGCGTGCGGCACAGGTAGAGCAGCCCGGCGCACTCCGCCACCGTGGGGGTCCCGTCCGCGACCGCGGTCGCGAGCTCGGCGCGCAGGGGCGCGTTCTGGGCCAGGTCGGCCGCGTGCACCTCGGGGAAGCCGCCGCCGAGGTAGATCCCGCGGGTGCCCGCCGGCAGCCCCGCGTCGCGGAGCGGGTCGAAGGCCACCACGTCGCAGCCGGCGGCGCGGAGCAGCTCCTCGGTCTCGGCGTACCGGAAGGTGAAGGCGCGGCCGCCGGCCATCGCCACCACCGGCCGCCCGGCGGGCGGCCCGGCGGGCGGCATGGCGGACGGCGGGGCGACCTCGGCGGACGGGTCCCACGGCGCCGCGTCGAGGTCCGGGGCGGTGTCGGCGAGGGCGAGCACGGCGTCGAGGTCGACGTGCTCGGCGACCCGGTCGGCGAGGTGGTCGAGCGCAGCGACGGACAGCTCGCGCTCGGCCGCCGGCACCAGGCCGAGGTGGCGCGAGGGCGCTGGGTCGCCGGCGGCCGGGGGGTCCGCGCCCGGGCCCCCCTTCGTGCGCTCGGGGAGCGGGTCCTGTGCGAGGAGACCGGTGCGCGCGGCGTCGTCCGGCTCTGCCCGCGCTGCGGCAGCCACACCCACGGCCGGCCGCTGCTGACCGGCGCACGCGCGCTGCCGCGGGTGAGCCTCGCGTACGCCGGCGGGCTCGTCGCCGTGGCCTGGGCGGCGGGGCCGGTGGGGATCGACGTGGAGCTCGACGGCCCGCCAGTCGAGGGGTACGGCGACCGCCGGGCCTGGACCCGCGCCGAGGCGCTGCTCAAGCACGCGGGCTGCGGCCTGGCCCACGACCCGCGCGACGGCCTGCCCGACGGCGTGCCGACGCAGGCGCTGGGGCTGCCGGCCGGGTACGTCGGGACCGTCGCGGGGACCGACGTCAGCTGGCGGCTGGCAGGTCCGGCAGCGCCGGCTCCTCCAGCCAGGGGCTGAGCAGCGCGCCGGCGTCGGCCCCGCAGAGCTCGCCCACCAGCGCCACCAGGTCGGTCGTCGTCACCGACCCGCCGCGGTGCCGCTCGCACCAGGTCCGCAGCACCTCGAAGAACCGGTCGGGACCGACGCCGAGCCGCAGCGCGTGCAGCGCCAGCGCGCCGCGCTTGTAGACCCGGTCGTCGAACATGGTCTCCGGCCCCGGGTCGGCGAGGACCACGTCCTGGTCGAGGCCGGCGAGCCGCTCGTGGTGGGCGCGGGCGTGCTGGTCGGCGGTCTCGCCGCCCGACCGCTCCGACCACAACCACTCGGCGTAGCAGGCGAAGCCCTCGTGCAGCCAGATGTCGCGCCAGCGGCGCAGCGTGACGGCGTTGCCGAACCACTGGTGCGCCAGCTCGTGGGCGACCAGGCGCACCGAGGCCCACTCCGCGTCGAGGAAGTTGCTGCCGAACGTCGACAGCGTCTGCGCCTCGAGCGGGATCTCGAGCTCGTCGGCGGTGACCACGGAGGTGTAGGAGCCGAACGGGTAGGGCCCGAAGAGCTCCTCGAACGCAGCCACCATCTCGGCCTGCCGGCCGAAGCCGGCGGTGAAGGCCTCGGCGGTGACGTCGGTACCCTCGGGCACCACCGCCCGCACGGGCACCCGTGCGCCGGGCAGCTCGTGGACGTCGTACCGCCCGACCTGGACGGTGGCGAGGTACGTCGCCATCGGCTCGCGCTGCTCGAAGGTCCACTCCTGGCCGCTCGCCCGGCGGGCGCGGCCGGTCTCCTCGCCGTTCGCGACGACCAGGTATCCGGGGTCGGTGGTGACGACGATGCGGTAGGTGGCCTTGTCGTCGGGGCGGTCGTTGCAGGGGAACCAGGTGGGCGCGCCGTGCGGCTGGCCGGCGACGATGACGCCGTCCTCGAGCTCCTCCCAGCCGGCGTCGCCGTGGTGCGGCTCGACCAGCGGTCGCGGGCGGCCGGCGTACTTGATGCTGGCGGTGAAGCGCGTGCCGGCGGCGAGCGGCTCGGCCAGCTGGACCACCAGCCGGCTGCCGCGGCTGCTCCACCGCTTCGGGCTCCGGCCGTCGACGGTCACCTTGTCGACGTCGAGCCCGGCGAGGTCGAGCACGATCCGGCCCAGGTCGTCCTGGAGCGCGACCGCGTCGATGGTCGCCCGGCCGCGGAGGCGGTTGGGCGCGAGGTCGTAGAACAGCTCGAGGTCGTAGTGGCGGGCGCTCCACGACGGATCGCCGTGGCCGGGCAGGTAGGGGTCGGCGGTGGGGAGGTCACCGGAGGTGCCGCGCACCTCAGGCGCCCGCCGGCGCGTCCGCCGGGGTGACCCACGGGCCGATCGGGTTGCCGGTCCACGTCGTCCCGTCCGGCACGGACTCGCCCCTCATCACCAGTGACACGGGACCGACCGTAACGTGGCGGCCGAGCACCGCCGCCGGGAGGATCACGCTGTGCGGGCCGAGCGTGGCGCCGCGGCGCAGCGTGACGGTGTCCATGCTGAGCACCCGGTCGTGGAACAGGTGGGTCTGCACCACGCTGCCGGCGTTGACGGTGGCGCCGTCGCGCAGGTCGACGAGGTCGGCCTCGGGCAGCCAGTAGGTCTCGCACCAGACCCCGCGGCCGATCCGCGCCCCCATCGACCGCAGCCAGGCCACGAGCAGCGGCGTGCCGGTGACGGCCCGCGCGAACCACGGGGCCGCGAGCACCTCGACGAAGGTGTCGGCCAGCTCGTTGCGCCACACGAAGGAGCTCCACAGCGGGTGCGAGCCGGGGCGGAGCCGCCCGACGAGGGCCCACTTGGCCAGGGTGGTGACCAGCGCGGCCACGAGCCCGGCGAGGGCGAGCAGCGGCCCGGCGACCACCAGCGCCACCAGCACGCCCGGCCCGTCGAGCACCGCGGCGAGGGCGGCGCCGACCACCAGCGCGAGCCCCACCGCGACCACCACCGGGACCAGGCGGCACAGCTCGACCGCGCCGCGGGCGACGAGCAGGCGCCGCGGCGGCTCGTAGGTGCGGCCGGCGTCGGTGTCCTGCGCGACCCGCCGCAGCGGCGCGGGCGGGCTGCCCAGCCAGGACTCACCCGACCGTGCCCGGGAGCGACGCGGGGCCGCCGAGAGGACCGCGACCAGCGAGGCCTTCGGCACCTTGCGGCCGGGCGCGGCCATGCCGGAGTTGCCCACGAAGGCCCGCTTGCCGATCTTCACCCGCTCCACCCGCAGCCAGCCGCCGCCCAGCTCGTACCCGCCGATGAGGGTGTCGTCGGCGAGGAAGGCCTGGTCGTTGACCTGGGTGAGCGAGGGGACCATGAGCACCGTCGACGCCTCGACGTGGCGGCCGATGCGGGCGCCGAGCGAGCGGAGCCACACCGGGGTCAGCAGCGAGGAGTAGAGCGGGAAGAGCCAGGTCCGCGCCTCGTCGAGGACCCGCACGGTCGTCCAGACGGCCAGCGCCGGACCGCTCCGGACCGGGTGGGCACCGGCCCGCACGCCGAGGGCGGCGACCCGGACGACCAGCCAGACCAGCAGCGTCAGCACCGCGAGGCCGACGACGACGGCGAGCGGCAGCCAGGGCAGCCACGCCGCGAGCAGGCCCGCCGGGCCGTCGTACGACGCGGGGCCGGCGAGCGCGACGAGCGGGGCGCCGCCGGCGACGACGGCGAGGACCGGCAGGAGCGCGAGCAGCCCGGACACGCCGGCGTACGCCAGGACCCACGCGCGCGGGGCCGAGGGGCGCGAGGACCACGGGCCGCGGGCGGCGTCGCTGACCCGCACCGCGGGCGACCCGGACCAGAACTCGCCGTCGGGCACCTCGCCGAGCACGGCCGAGCCCGGTGCCACCTCGGCGTCGGCACCGACCCGCGCGCCCGGTCCGAGCATGGAGCGCGCGCCCACCCGGGCGCGGGCGCCGATGCTGACCGGTCCGAGGTGGACGACGTCGCCGTCGACCCACCAGCCGCGGAGGTCGACCTCCTGCTCGACCGACGCGCCCTTGCCGAGCCGGAGCAGGCCGGTCACCGGGGGCAGGCTGTGCAGGTCGACGTCCCGGCCCACCCGCGCACCGAGGAGGCGGGCGTACCAGGTCATCGCGGGAGCGCCGGCGAGGCCGGTCGCGCCGAGCTCGTCGGCCAGCTGCTCGGCCAACCAGAGTCGCAGGTGGACCTTGCCGCCCCGGGGGTGGTCTCCCGGCTGCACTCCCCTGAGCACCAACCGGGCCCCGCCCGCCGCCAGCAGCATGCGCCCCGGCGGGCTGAGGAAGAGCAGCCAGCCCACGGCGACCAGCAGCCACGACGGCGTCGGCAGCCCGTCCACGCCCAGCCAGGTCGCGCCGTGGCAGGCGAGGGCCGCCCAGGTGAGCCACCGCGGCCCGGCGACGGCCCGGAGGCCCAGGCTCGCGAGAACCTGTCCGGCCTGGGTCTTCACAGGCACCACCGGGACGGTGCGGTCGGTGGTGGCACCGGACGCCGAGAGACCGTCCAGGTACGCCGCCACCGAGCCCACCGTCGGGTGCTCGTAGACGTCCCCGACCACGACCGCCGGGTAGCGTTCCCGCAGGCGGGAGACCATCTGGGCCGCGGTCAGGCTGCCGCCGCCCAGGTCGAAGAAGTCGTCGTCGCGGCCGGTGACCGCGGCGCCGAGCACCTCCAGCCACAGGCCGGCCACCCACGCCTCGGTGTCGCTCAGGTCGGGAGCGGCCTCGCGCCCGGCGCCCGGCGCGGCGGCCGGCAGCGGCCACGGCAGGGCGTCGCGATCGACCTTCCCCGACGTCCGCGTGGGGAGCGTGTCGACCACCGCCAGCCGCGGCACCAGCGCGGCGGGGAGCGCCCGGCGCAGTCGCTCGAGCGCGCTCGCCTGGTCGAAGGTCGCGTCGACGGCGACGTACCCCACGAGGAGCTGGTTGCCGGCGGCACTGCGGCGTACGGCGGCCGCGGCGCCGTTGACGCCGGGCAGGGCGAGCAGCGCGCTGTCGACCTCGCCGAGCTCGATCCGGCGGCCGCCGAGCTTCACCTGGTCGTCGGCCCGGCCACCGAAGAGCAGGCCCGCCGGGTCGAGGACCACCAGGTCGCCCGAGCGGTAGGCCCGCTCCCAGCCGAGCGTCGGCATCGGCGCGTACTTCTCGGCGTCCTTGGCAGGGTCGAGGTAGCGCGCCAGGCCGACGCCGCCGATGATCAGCTCGCCGGTCTCCCCCGGCGCGACCGGGCGGCCGTCGGCGTCGACGACGGCGAGGTCCCAGCCCGCGAGCGGGAGACCGATGCGGACCGGCCCCTCCGCGGTCAGCTGCGCACCGCACGCGACGACGGTCGCCTCGGTGGGCCCGTAGGTGTTCCACACCTCGCGGCCGGGGGCGACGAGGCGGGCGGCGAGCTCCGGCGGCAAGGCCTCGCCGCCCATGATGAGCAGCCGCACCCGCGCCAGCGCCTCGGTGGGCCACAGCGCCACCAGCGTCGGGACGGTGGAGACCACCGTGACCTCGTTGGCGACCAGCCACGGGCCGACGTCCACCCCGCTGCGCACCAGCGCACGCGGCGCGGGCACCAGGCACCCGCCGTACCGCCAGGCCAGCCACATCTCCTCGCAGCTGGCGTCGAAGGCCACCGAGAGGCCGGCCATGACCCGGTCGCCGACGCCGAGCGGCTCCTCCTGCAGGAACATCTGCGACTCGGCGTCGACGAAGGCGGCGGCGTTGCGGTGGGTGACGGCGACACCCTTCGGCGTCCCGGTCGAGCCGGAGGTGAAGATCACCCACGCGTCGTCCTCGAGGCCCGGCTCCGCGGGCTCGCGCGGCACCTGCTGCTCGACGGGACGGCGGGAGACGACGGCCAGCTCGTTGCCCACGACCGCGGCCACGTCGGCCTCGCCGAAGACCAGGCGGGCGCGCTCGTCGGGATCGTCGGCGTCGACGGGGACGTACGCCGCGCCGGCGAGCAGGATGCCGAGGACGGCGACGTAGAGGTCGGTCGTCCCCGAGCTGACCCGGAGGCCTACCCGGTCCCCCGGGCCGATGCCCAGGCCGGCCAGCTCGGCCGCCAGCCCGTCCGCCGCCTCCTCGAGCTCGGCGTAGGTGAGCACGTCGTGGCCGGTGTCGACCGCCGGCTCGTCGGCGGCCTGGGCGACCGTGGCGCGGAAGACGTCGACCAGCGTGCGCGGCGCGGGCGCCTCGCTGCCGCGGAGGAGGGGGTCGGTCGCGGTCTCGGCGGCTGGGGCGGGGTCGGGCACGGGCGGACCGTGCCCGAGCCAGGTGAACGGCAGGTGACGTCACCCGGCCCAGCCAGCCCAGCCCGCCCGGTCCGGCCCCGCGTCCCGGTCAGTTCACGCCGCGGTCGCGCCCCTGCCAGTACGGCGCCCGCAGCTCGCGCTTGAGGATCTTGCCCGTGGGGTTGCGCGGCAGCGCCTCGAGGACGTCGACGCTCCGCGGGCACTTGTAGTGGGCGAGGTGCTCGCGGCAGTACTCGATGATCTCGGCCTCGGTGGCGTGGTGGTCGGGCTTGAGCGCGACCACCGCCTTCACCGACTCGCCCCAGGTGTCGTCGGGGACCCCGATGATCGCGACCTCCATGACGGCCGGGTGCTCGGCCAGCACGCGCTCGACCTCGGGGCTGTAGATGTTCTCGCCGCCGCTGATGATCATGTCCTTGAGCCGGTCCTCGACGAACAGGTAGCCCTCCTCGTCGAGCTTGCCCATGTCGCCGGTGCGGAACCAGCCGTCCTCGACGATCACCTCGGCGGTCGCCTCCGGCTTGTTCAGGAACCCCTTCATCAGCTGCGGCGTCCGCAGCCAGATCTCCCCGTGGGTCCCGACCGGGAGGTCCTCGAGGGTGGCCGGGTCGACGATCCGGATCTCCACGCCGGGCACCGCCTTGCCGGCGGAGACCAGCCGCTCCGGGTGCCCGGAGGACTCCGCCGTGCGGTGGTCCTCCGGCATCAGGTGGGTGGCCACGCCGGCGACCTCGGTGAGGCCGTAGACCTGCATGAAGTCGGTGTCGGGCCAGGCCTGCATCGCGGCCCGCAGGAGCGGCGGCGGCATCGGCGCGGCGCCGTAGGTGTAGGTCTTGAGCGCGCCGAAGAGCTTGACGGCGTCCTCCCCCGACTGCAGCACCTGCGCGAGGACCGCCGGCACGAGGAACGTCCGGTTGGCGCCGGCGAGGATCGCCCCGGCGAGCGACATCCCGTCGGGGTCGCGGGTCATCACGCTGGGCACGCCGTCGTGGAGGCCGAAGAGCACGTACGACGAGCCGCCGACGTGGAAGAGCGGCATCGCGACCATCGACTTGTCGCCGGGCTCGAAGCCCCAGCCGTCGTGGGCGTTGACGGTGTGGCTGACCATGTTGCGGTGGGTGAGCATCACGCCCTTGGGCCGCCCGGTGGTGCCGGAGGAGTACATCACCAGGCACACGTCGTCGGGCTCGACGTCGGGCTGGCGCGGTGTCGGCGTGGCCTCGGCGAGCAGTCGCTCCCACGCGTCCCCCTCGGCGCCCTCCGGCGTCACCTCCAGGACGTGCTCGACCCCGGCGAGCCGGTCCCGGATGGCCTCGATGGTGGGCATCAGCTCGCTGCCGACGACCAGCACCTTCGCGCCGGAGTCGTTGACGGCGTAGTCCACCTCGTCGCCGGCCAGCCGCCAGTTGATGATGGCGTTGGCCGCGCCGAGCGAGCCGGCTGCCAGCGACAGCTCCACGCACGCCGGGTGGTTCTTGTCGAGGAAGGCCACCACGTCGCCGCGGCCCACCCCCAGCTGCTGGAGCCCGCCGGCGGCGCGGCGTACCCGGTCGTCCCACTCGGCCCAGGTCCAGGTGCGCCCGAGGTAGGTCATGCACTCGGCGTCGGGCGTGGTCCGGGCCCAGTGGGCGAGGCGGTCGTCGACGAAGACGGGGTCGGGGGCGTCGGCAGGGGTGGCGGGTGCGTCAGCGGTGGCAGTCATGGCCCGAGTGTGTCCCACGACACAGTGCCGCGTCGACCACTTCGCCGGACGCGGCGCCGGATCTTCGCCGGCCCCCAGCGCTGTCTCAGGTTCGTCACAGGGACCGGGGGCACCGTGGAGGCATGGATGAGCAGAACGACGACTGGACGCGCCCCCAGCAGCCGATGCCGCGGCCGGCCCAGGAGCCGGTGCCGCAGCCAGCGCAGCAGACGACGCCCTACGACTTCCCGCTCCTGCCCCCAGCGGCGCAGGCACCGGCGGCGCCCGCGCCGGCCCGCGGCCGGAAGGGCTTCGCGGCGGCGGTGCTGACCGGTGCGCTCGTGCTCGGCGGCGCCGGTGGGCTCGGCGGCGCCGCGCTCTGGACGGCGTACGACGACGAGTCGGCCGCCACGGCGGGCGGCACGGGCAGCCCCGCGGTCGCCACTCAGGTCGCCACCACCGACGACGACGCCCCCGCCGGCTCCGTCGAGGCGGTCGCCGCGGGCGTGTTGCCGTCCGTGGTGAAGATCGACGTCGTCGGCCGCGCCGGCTCGGGATCGGGCTCGGGCATCGTGCTCACCTCCGACGGCCAGATCCTCACCAACGAGCACGTCGTGTCCATGGCGACGGAGGGCGACCAGATCACCGTCTCGTTCTCCGACGGCAGGCGCGCGCCGGCGGAGGTCCTGGGCACCGACCCGCTCACCGACACCGCCGTCATCCAGGCGCAGGACGTCGACGGCCTGACCGTCGCCACCATCGGCGAGTCCGGGGCGCTGGACGTCGGGGAGCAGGTCGTGGCGATCGGTTCCCCCTTCGGCCTCGAGTCGACCGTCACCACGGGGATCGTCAGCGCACTCGACCGGCCGGTCAACGTCGGCACCGACGACGAGAACAACAGCACCACCTACCCGGCGATCCAGACCGACGCCGCGATCAACCCGGGCAACTCCGGCGGCCCGCTGGTCAACATGGACGGTCAGGTCATCGGCATCAACTCCTCCATCCGGACCGCCTCGGTGGGGCTCGGCGGCGGCTCGGGCGGCTCCATCGGCCTCGGCTTCGCCATCCCGATCGACGAGGTGCTGCCGATCGTCGAGCAGATGGCGAACGGCGAGACCCCGACGCACGCGCGCCTCGGCATCACCGTCAGCGACCCCGGCGCCCCGGTCTCCGGGCCCGGGGGCATCGAGGGGCCGGACCCCGCCGCGAGCGACGTCGTGGGCGCCGAGGTGCAGGAGGTGGGCGCCGACTCGGCCGCCGGCGAGGCCGGGATCGAGGACGGCGACGTCATCACCCGCGTCGACGACCGGCCGGTCACCGGCGCCGACTCACTGGTCGCGATCATCCGCTCCTACCGCCCCGGCGACGAGGTCAGCGTGACCTTCGTCCGCGACGGCGAGGAGCAGACGGTCGAGCTCGAGCTCGACTCCGACGCGAGCAGCGGGGAGTGAGCACCCCGGAGTGAGCACCGCGGAGTGAGCGTCGGGGACCGACCCCGGCGCTCGCTCAGCGGGCCCGCGCCACCCGCCCCTCGTCCCAGACCGGCTCGTCGCTCTCGCGGACCTCGCCGTCGGCGCCGAAGACGAGGAACCGGTCGAACCCGCGGGCGAACCACCGGTCGTGGGTGACCGCCAGCACCGTGCCGTCGAAGGCGGCCAGGCCCTCCTCCAGCGCCTCGGCACTCTGCACGTCGAGGTTGTCGGTCGGCTCGTCGAGCAGCAGCAGCGTCGCGCCGGAGAGCTCGAGCAGCAGCACCTGGAACCGGGCCTGCTGGCCGCCGGAGAGCGACTCGAAGCGCTGCTCGGCGGCAGCGCTCAGCTCGTAGCGGTCCAGCACGCGGCTCGCCTGCTCGCGGCCCATCCCCGCGCGGTGGGCGTCGCCCCGGTGCAGCACCTCGAGCAGCGTGCGACCCACCAGCTCGGGGTGCTCGTGGGTCTGGACGAACCACCCCGGACGCACCCGCGCGCCCAGCCGGGCCCGGCCGGTGTGGCGCACCGGCGCGACGACCGGCCCGTCGTCGGCGCCCACCGGCCGGTGCTCGGGCTCGGGATCGGTGCCGCCCGCGGCCAGCAGCCGGAGGAAGTGCGACTTGCCGGAGCCGTTCGAGCCGAGGACGGCGACGCGCTCGCCGTACCAGACCTCGAGGTCGAAGGGGCGCATCAGCCCGGTGAGCTCGAGCCCTTCGCAGACCACGGCGCGCTTGCCGGTGCGCCCGCCCCGCAGCCGCATCGTCACCTGCTGCTCCCGCGGCTGCTCGGTCGGCGGCCCGGCCTCCTCGAACCTCCGCAGCCGGGTCTGCGCGGCGCGGTACTGCGACGCCATGCCGTCGTTGAACTCCGCCTTCACCTTGTAGTGGAGCACCAGCTGCTTGAGCTTCGCGTGCTCCTCGTCCCAGCGCTTCCGCAGCTCGGCGAAGCGGGCGAACCGGTCGGCCCGCGCCCGGTGGTACGACGCGAAGCCGCCCGGGTGCGTCCAGACCGTGTTGCCGGCCGCTGGCCCGCCGCTGCCGAGCTCGACCGTGACCACCCGGGTCGCGGTGTTCTCCAGCAGCTCCCGGTCGTGGCTGATGTAGAGGATCGTCTTCTCCGACTCGCGGATCCGCCCCTCGAGCCAGATCTTGCCCGGCACGTCGAGGTAGTTGTCCGGCTCGTCGAGGAGCAGCACCTCGTCGGGACCGCGCAGCAGCATCTCCAGCACCAACCGCTTCTGCTCGCCGCCCGAGAGGGTGCGCAGCGAGCGGTACTTCGCGCGGTCGTACGGCACGCCCAGCGCGGCGGTCGCGCAGACGTCCCAGACGACCTCGACGTCGTAGCCGCCGGCGTCGGCGTACTCCGCCAGCGCGGTCGCGTAGGCCATCTGCGTCCGCTCGTCGTCGACCTCCATCAGCCGGTGCTCGCAGCGGTCGACCTCCTGGGCCGCGGTGCGGACCCGTGGCGGCGAGGCGCTCAGCAGGAGGTCCGCGACCGACGGATCCTCGCCCAGCCCGGCGCCCACCATCTGCCGCATGACGCCGACGCCGCCCGACCGGGTCACGGCCCCGGCGTGCGGCTGGAGCTCTCCGGTGACGATCCGCAGCAACGTCGTCTTGCCGGCGCCGTTGGCGCCCACGAGCGCCACCTTCTGCCCCTCACCGACCCGGAACGAGACGTCGTCGAGCAGCACCCTCCCGTCCGGCAGCTCGTAGCGCACCCCGGCGACGTCCACATGTCCCACGCAGCGAATGGTGCGGCATGCGGCCCGCGACCGCGAGCGATTTGAGGCTGCCCCGGGCTCGGCGGCCCGCACCGGCCGGGCAGGATGGCCCCATGGACCTCAGCCTCAGCGACGAGCAGGAGAGCTTCCGGGCACTGGCCCGGGAGTTCCTCGACCGGGAGGCGGTGCCGCACCGCGTCGAGTGGGACCGGCGCGAGTCCGTGGACACCTCGATCGTGCCGCGGATGGCCGAGATCGGGTTCTTCGGGCTCACCATCCCCGAGGAGTACGGCGGCCTGGGTGGCGACTACCTCACCTACGTGCTGGCGATGGAGGAGCTCGGGCGCGCCGACTCCGCCCTGCGCGGGATCGTCTCGGTCTCCAACGGGCTGGTGGGCAAGTCGATCCTGGCGGCCGGCACCGAGGAGCAGAAGCAGGAGTGGCTGCCGCGCATCGCCAGCGGCGAGGTGCTGGGCTGCTTCGGCCTGACCGAGCCCGACACCGGCTCGGACGCCGGCAACCTCACCTCGCGCGCGGTCCGCGACGGTGACGACTACGTCCTCAACGGCCAGAAGCTCTTCATCACCAACGGCACCTGGGCGCAGGTCGCCCTGGTCTTCGCCCGCACCGGCGGGCCGGGGCCGCGGGGGGTCACCGCGTTCCTCGTCCCGACCGACACCCCCGGCTTCGAGGCCCGCGAGATCAAGGGGAAGCTGGGCCTGCGCGGCCAGGCGACGGCCGAGCTCTTCCTGAGCGACGTGCGGGTGCCTGCCTCGGCCCGCCTCGGCGAGGAGGGGCAGGGCTTCAAGATCGCGATGACCACGCTCGACAAGGGGCGGGTCTCGGTCGCGGCCGGTTGTGTCGGGATCGTCCAGGGGTGCCTGGAGTCGGCGGTCGAGTACGCCCAGCACCGCACCCAGTTCGGCCGGCCCCTCGCCGGCTTCCAGCTGGTGCAGGACCTCATCGCCGACATCTCCCTCGACGCCGACGCCGCGCGGCTGCTGGTGTGGCGGTGCGCGGACCTGATCGACCGCGGGTTGCCCTTCGGCGTGGCCGCCTCCAAGGCGAAGCTCTTCGCCTCCGAGGCCGCTGTGCGCGCCGCCAACAACGGCATCCAGGTGCACGGCGGCGCCGGGTACGTCGACGAGTACCCCGCGCAGAAGTACCTGCGGGACGCGCGCGTGATGACCCTCTACGAGGGCACCAGTCAGATCCAGAAGCTGCTGATCGGCCGCGCCGAGACCGGCATCTCTGCTTTCGTCTGACCCGGGCCGACCCGCCCCTTCCCGCTCACAGGAGGCCCCGTGCCGCTCGACCCCCAGCTCGACCCCCAGCTCGCCGTGCTGCTGCAGTTCCTCGCCGACGCCGGCAGCCCGCCGATGCACGAGGGCACCCCGGAGCAGGCCCGCCAGGGCTTCCGCACGCTGACCGTGGACCTGCGCGACCCGGCCTCGCTGCCGGAGGTCGCGTCCGCGGAGGACGTCTCGGTGCCGGGCGGCGACGGCCCCCGGCCGGCCCGCGTCTACCGGCCGCGCGTCGACGCAGGACCGCTGCCGACCGTGGCGTTCTTCCACGGCGGCGGCTTCGTCATCGGCGACCTCGACACCCACGACCTCACCTGCCGGACGATCGCCACGCTGTGCGACGCGGTCGTGGTCTCCGTCGACTACCGGCTCGCCCCGGAGCACCCGTTCCCCGCCGGCGTCGAGGACGTCCTCGCCGCGGCCCGCTGGGTCTCCGACCACCTCGCCGACCTCGGCGGCGACGACCGGATGGCGGTCGCCGGCGACTCGGCGGGCGGCAACCTCTCCGCGGTGGTCGCGCAGGCCTTCCGCGACGAGGGCCGCGCGCTGGCCGGGCAGCTGCTGATCTACCCGGTCACCGACATGGGCGGCTCGTTCCCCTCCCACACCGAGAACGCGGAGGGCTACTTCCTCGACCAGGCGACGATGGAGTGGTTCGGCGCCCAGTACGTCGGCGCGGCGGGTGACGTCACGGACCCGCGGCTCTCCCCGCTGCGCGGCCGGCTCGACGGCCTGGCTCCCGCGGTCGTGGTGACCGCCGAGTTCGACCCGCTCCGCGACGACGGCAACGCCTACGCCCGCGCGCTGGCCGAGGCCGGCGTACCGGTCGAGCACCGCACCTTCCCCGGACTCATCCACGGCTTCGTGGACATGGGCCGGCACTCGGGAGCGGCCCAGGCGGCCGTCGAGGAGACCTGCGCCCTGTTCCGCAAGGTCCTGCACGGCTGAGCGGCGGAACCGGGACATGCTTCAGCCCCCGCCGGCGAGCTGGTTCGGCGGGGTCCGGGGCGGCAGGGTCAGACGTCCGGCGGGTCGGGCGGCCTGCCCGGCTCGGTGAGGTCGTGCGTCCCGGTGTGGTCGACGAGGAACCGCAGCCGGTGCTGGCCGGCCCACAGGTACACGCCTGGCTCGAGCACCGTGTAGCGCCACGGTCCGTGGGTCTTCAGGCGGTGGTGCCGCCGGCACAGCGGCGCGAGGTTCTCCGAGGCGGTCGGGCCGCCGCACCCATGGGCATGGACGTGGTCCAGGTCGCACCGGCGCGCCGGCCTGGTGCAGTGCGGGAAGACGCAGTGCAGGTCGCGGAGGCGCGTCTGCTCGGCGATCCGATCGGGCACCTCGTAGGCCTCGACGTGGACCTGGTCGGCGAGGTCGATGACGGGCTTGATCGTGACCCTGGCGGCGCGGGTGCACCACTCGGCCAGCTGGCCGGTGAGCACGAAGGAGCGGGTGTTCTCCACCCGCACCACCGGGTCGACGTGCCCGTCAGGCGCCTGGTGGACGTGCACCACCAGCGGCGTCGGCTCGGTGTCGAGCTCCAGCGAGAGCTGGCGGCGCGCCATGTCGCCGAGCGCCCGGGCCCGACGAGCACCCTCCGGCTCCTCGGACCCGAGCGCCCGGAGGGCCTCGGCGCCCCGGTCGAGCACCTCGTCGAGATGGGTGGCGTCCGCGAGGTCGAGCGTGGCGTACAGGTCGACGTGCCCGTCGAAGGAGACCTGACGGGTCTGGATCGTCACGTGCCGCGCCTCGGCCCGCTCCGCGGCGCGAGCCTGGGCGGCCTCGGGGTCGTGGCGGACCGCCGCCTCCTCGACCAGCCGCTCCAGCGCGGCCGGCCCGATGGAGTGGGCGACCGGCGCGACGTGGCGGTCCACGAACGCGGCGCCCTCCCTCGACAGGAGCATGGTGCGGCGCGCGATGCCGCGAGCCTTCCACGCCGGCAGCTCCACCGCCGTCACACGCTTCCACAGCCTCGGCAGGCGATAGCGCAGCTCGAGCGCCTCGGCCAGGTAGGCCCGGCCCGAGTCGGACGACCGGCCCATCGCAGCGGCGTAGTCCTCGACGGCGAACTCGCTGACCATCGGCGCACCCTCGCCGGCCAGGCCGAGGACCTGGTCCCCGAACTGGTCAGCCCATCCCGCACCAGCCGCCGTGCCGACGTGCTCCGCGGGGTGCATCACGCACCACTGCACGGCGAGCTCGAGCTGCTCGGCCTCGGCCCGCTCCCCGGTCCGGCGACGGTGGCGCGCGGCGGCGAGCACGCCGGACGGGGTGTCCAGCTGCTGCTCGAGGTCCGCCGTCAACGTCATGCTTGCATTGTATTCGAACACATCGTCGAAGGAAAGGGTTCTGTGCTGGGTGTGGACTGGGGCGGCAGCGTCTCCCGGCGCTACGCCCGCCGCGGCACCGCGATCCGGTCCAGGTCGCGGGCGGCGTGGACGTCGAGGTGATGGCGGCGGGCCTGCTCCGCGAACGGCTCCTCCTCGGGATGGCGCGCGGAGTAGTGCGTGAGCACGAGCCGCCGAGCACCCGCTTCGGCGGCGAGGCGACCGGCCTGGCCCGCTCGGCTGCTCGAAGGACACTGTTCCCGGCAGGCAGGAGCGGGCGGTGCGGCGGAGATCGTCAGTCCAGCTCCTCGGTGCTCGCGAAGCGGTCGATCACGCTCCCGTCGGGATCCTTGACGACCCACTCCCCTCGCCCGGGGTCGATGTCGTCCTCTGGCAGCTCTCCCGTCCCGGAGTGCTCCCAGTCGTAGGCGTCCCGGTCGTAGACCAGGTAACGGGCCCCGTCCGCCGTCGCCAGGATCTTTCCCCCGAGCGGCGTAGCAGCCGGGTCGCCCGTTCCATGGATGGTGCCGATGTAGTCGTCCCACTCGGTCGAGGTCACCACCACCTCGACGGTCCACGTGACGCCCCGCGACTGCTCGAAGGTCACCTCGATCCCGCCAGGCACTTCTCGGGCGCTCGCCCATCCGTCGAGGTACTCGACGAGACGCTCCCAGAGCCGCTCAGACGCCATTGCCCAAGCATGCGCGACCAGGGTGGCGGACCGCGCTCGACTTGGCATGACCGCGCCGCTTGGGCACCGGTCCTAAGCCGACGTGAGCGCAGCGACAGCCGAGCAGGATGCCGAGAACGCCGCCGCGACGACGCACACCCCAACCGGGCGACGTGCTCGCTGGTCTCCTCGTCCCGTCGGCAGAGGAGCAGCAGGGTGCGCCGCACCTCGTGCATGGAGAGGTGGCCAGGAGTCGTCGCTCTCCCCAGGCGCGAGGACGCCCGTCAGACGGGCGCAGAGATCCGCCCGAACTGCAGCGGCCGACAGACCCGGCAGGGTTCGAGGCCGCTGCCGGGGATGTCGGTCAGCGGCACGAGGTGTGCCTCGGTACGGGCCTCGGGCAGCGTGCAGTCGGTGCGGTGGTACGACGCGGCGCCCGCCACGACGTACCCGTCGAGCCCGCCGGTGGCCCCGAGCGCGGCGCCCACCGCCGCGCCGCCGCCCTGGCGCTCGACGGCCAGCGCCACCCGCTCGAGGGCTTCTTCCATCCGCGCCAGGTCGGCCCGGTGGTTCTGCACGAGGATCATCGCCGCACCGACGACGACGACCGCGAGGCCCGCGATCCCCCCGGAGAGGAGGTAGGGGAACTGGGCCGGGACGAAGTTGCTGCTCGCCGCCCCGTTCCAACCGAAGAAGATGACGAGGAAGCCGAGCAGGCACAGCAGCACGCCGAGCTGCCCGCCGAGCTTTCCGAGGTGGTTCTGCATGATGTCTCCTAAGCTCCGAGGTAGGCCTCACGGAGGTTGACGTCGTGGATGGCGGAGCCGACCGCGGTGTGGAGGAGGGTGCCCTTCTCCATGATCAGCGCCCGGTCGGCGAAGGGGAGGACCCCGGCGTTCTGCTCGACCATGAGCACGGTCGTGCCGTCGGCCTTGATCTGGGAGGTGACCTCCCAGACCGTGCGGGCGAGGGTGGGGCTGAGACCGAGCGAGGCTTCGTCGATGAGCATCAGCCGTGGCCGCGACATCAGCGCACGGCCGACGGCGAGCATCTGCTGCTCGCCGCCCGAGAGGGTGCCCGCGAGCTGGTCCTCGCGCTCGACGAGCCGGGGGAAGTAGTCGTAGACCAGGTCCAGCTGCTGACGGACGGTGCGGGGGCTGCGGCGGCGGCTCCAGGCACCGAGCCGCAGGTTCTGCCGGACGGTGAGCCGCGGGAAGACCCGGCGGCCCTCCGGGCACAGCGACACCCCGTGGCGGACCCGCGCGGAGGGCGAGCGACGACCGAGGGAGGCACCGTCGAGCAGCACCTGCCCGGACTGCGGTCGAAGCAGGCCGGCGATCGTTGAGACGGTGGTGGTCTTGCCGGCGCCGTTGAGACCGAGGAGCACGCAGAGCTCACCCTCCTCCACCTCGAAGCTCACCCCGTGCAGGACCGGGTGCGGGCCGTAGCCGACCACGAGGTCGCGCACCTCCAGCAGGCTCATCGGACGGCCTCCGGCAGGACTGCGGTGTCGGCGAGCGGGTCCACCGCGCCGCCGGCCGCCGCAGCGCCGGTCGGCAGGGGGTCGGCCTCGGCCTCGGTGCCGAGGTAGGCACGCGCCACCTCCGGGTGGCGCCGCACGTCGTCGGGCCCGCCCTCGGCCAGCACCTCGCCGAAGTTCAGGCAGTAGACATAGTCGGACACCCTGGTCACCAGCGGCACGTGGTGGTCGATCATCACGATGCTGAGGCCGAAGCTCCGGCGCAGCTCGAGCAGCACGTCGCCGAGGGCGTGCGCCTCCTCCGGGCCCATGCCGGACCCCGGCTCGTCGAGCAGGAGCAGCTCGGGGTCGGTGGCGAGCACCGCGGCGATCTCGACCCGCTTCAAGACGCCGTAGGGCAGGTCGGCAACCCGCTCGCCGGCCACGTCACGCAGCTCGAGGAGGTCGAGGATGTCGGCGCTGCGCTCGGCGATGCGCCGCTCCTCCGCGAAGGAGCCGGGGGAACCCACCAGCCCGGCCCACGGGTCGTAGGCGACCTGCAGGTGCTGGGCGGTGGCCAGGTTCTCCGCGACGCTGGCGTTCTTGACCAGACCGACGTTCTGGAAGGTGCGCCCGATGCCGAGCGCGGTGCGGCGGTGGACCGGGAGCCGGGTGATCTCGCGTCCGCGGTACCGGATCGATCCGGAGGTGGCCTCGTAGAACCCGGTGATGCAGTTGAACAGCGTGGTCTTGCCGGCACCGTTCGGGCCGATGATGCCGACGATTTCCCACTCGCCGACCCGGAGGTCGACCTGGTGGAGCGCGCGGATCCCGCCGAACTGGATGCTGACCCGGTCGACCTCAAGCACGGACATCGGAGACCTCCACCTCTCGCACGGACCCGGCATGGACGTCGAAGCGGTGGCCGCTGAGCCAGCGACGCACCGGGGCGACCTGCTGTCCGATGCCGCCGGGGTAGAGCGTCAGGGTCAGCACCAGGAGCACCGGTCCCACCACCAGCGAGACGAACTCCGTGGGCAGTCCGAGGACTCCCTCGAAGAACCCCTCCAGGCCGAACATCGACACGAGTGCGCCCTCCTCGAGCAGGGCGAAGAACACCGAGCCGATCACCACCCCGACGCGGTCGCGCAAGCCGCCGACGACGGTCATCAGGACGAACAGCAGCGCCAACCGGAAGTCGAAGGAGCTGCCGACGATCACCTCGTCGTGATGAGCGGTGAGGGAGCCCGCGACCCCTGCGAAGATCCCCGACACCGCGAAGGCCACGAGGATGTAGGCGCGGACGTCGATGCCGTACGACGAGGCCACCCGCGGGTTCTCCCGCAGCGCGGCCATCGCCCGCCCGGCCTTCGACCGGGTCAGGCGCCAGTCGATCCACAGCACCACCACGAGGAAGGCCAGGCACAGGTAGTAGTAGCGGTACCCGCTGCTGAACAGGTCCGGACGGGGCGCGGGCTTGCCACCCTCGCCGCCGGTGATGCTGGTCAAGCCGAAGAGGGTCTCCTGCGCGAAGGAGCCGTAGGCGAGGGTGACCAGCGCGAAGTAGAGCCCGGTCAGCCGCAGGGAGACCGCGCCGAGCAGCACGGCCTGCAGCCCGCCGAGCGCAGCGGCCACCGCGACGGCCATCCAGAACCCCAGCTGCAGGTCGGTGACGACGTACGCCGAGGCGAACGCGCCGATGCCGACGAAGGCCTGGTGCCCCAGGGAGATCTGCCCGCAGTAGCCGAGCAGCACGTTGAGGGAGAGCCCGCCGATGGCGTAGATGACCGCGAGCGAGGCGGTGTCCACGTCGGTGACGCCGACCTCGAAGGGCGAGAGCAGGTTGATCGGGTAGGCCAGGACGACCCACGCGAGGACGGCCCAGACGACTCCTCGGGCGGTCCAGCCGAGTGCCCCCGGCCGGTGCTCCCGGTCGCTGTCGAGCACAGCCGGGAACTCTGCGACCGGCTCCTCCTCCGCAGGCGTGACCGGGAGGACCCTCGTGTCGTCCTCGGTCGTCCGGCGGCCCCCGTCCACGACGCTCATGCCGTGGCCGCCCGTCCGACGAAGATGCCGCCGGGCTTGATCAGCAGCACGACCAGCAGCACGAGGAAGAGCAGCATCGCCCGGGCGCCGGGCACCTCGACGAGCGCCGAGAGGGTGCCGAGCTGCTCGATGACGCCGACGGTCAGCCCGCCGGCCACCGCCCCGGGCATGCTTCGCATCCCCGCCAGCACGGCGGCCATGAAGCCGGGCAGCAGCGCGCGGCCGGCGCCGAAGCTGAGGAAGCCCGCGGTGAAGGTGGTGTTGGGGCCCGAGAGGATGCCCGCGAGCCCGCCGAGGAGGGCCGCCAGCGCCCAGATCAGCATGGAGACCCGGCGGACGTTGATGCCGACGAGCTCGGCCGCCGTCGCCTCCTGCTGGGCGGCCTGGATCGCCAGGCCCGACGGCGAGCGGAAGAAGAGCGCGAGGCCGATGGAGGCCACCACCAGGACACCGAGGGTGATCAGCTGCTGCACCGTCACCGGCGCGCCGAACGGCGGCACCAGGAAGAAGCCCTCGCTGATGCGCGGCATCGTCATGATGAGCGTCTCGTTGAACTGCCAGAACTGCACGCCGATGGCGGCCAGCGCGATGCCGGCCGTCCCGACGAGCACGGTCACCCGGGATGCGTTGCGCAGGGGGTGGACCACCAGCCGTTCGGTGAGGAGCCCCATCGCCACGGCCACCGCCAACCCGAAGGCGATCGCCGCCGGGTAGCCCCAGTCCCACATCGTCAACGCCGCGTACGCCGCGAAGAGGCCGGTGGTGCCGAACTCCGCCTGGGCGAAGTTGAAGACGCCCGAGGCGCGGTAGACCAGGACGATCCCCAAGGCGACCAGCGCGTACACGCTGCCCTGGAGGACGCCGGTGACCAGGGCGATCCCGAGCTCGTTGCCGAGACCGGTCATGGCTGCTCGTTGCGGCGGACGGTGACGTACTCCGAGCGCCCGCAGTCGGCCTTCAACAGGTTCATCGCCGTGCCGCCGAACCTGCTGGTGAAGTTCGTCGGTGGGAACACCCCGGTGTCGAAGCGCTTCACCCGTGCGATCGCCGAGGCGAACGACTCCCGGGTGAGGTCCTTGCCCGCCGCCTGGAGGATCGACCCGACCAGCTTCTCCAGCCCGTAGATCGACGCACCGATGTCGTCGGGCTCCGAGCCGTTCTTCTCCCGGTAGGCCTTGACGAAGGCTGCGTCCCGGCGCATGACGTCCATGCCCGGGAACGGTGAGTAGAAGAGCGCCCCGTCCACGTTCGGGCAGCCGACCTGGGCCACGACGTTGAGGCCGTTGCTCAGGCCGGGGCCGACGAAGGTGACCCGGCAGGGCATCGACTTGGCGACGTTGAGGAGTGAGCTGGGGCTCGCGTTCCACACCACCGCGGACGCACCGCTCTGGCAGATCGCGGTCCCCACGGCCGGTGCGTCGCTCGTCGTGTTCTTCGGGATCCGCCGCGACAGGGCGAGGTTGTTGCCCGCCACCTGCTTCAGCGCGGCGTCGGCCTTGGCGTAGAAGTTGTCGAGGCTGTCGTTGTCGGCGACGATCAAGGCGACCTTGTCCCCTCCGAACTGGCTGCGCACGAGCTTGGCCAGCAGCGGGACCTGCTGCTCGTAGGTCAACGAGAGCGCGAAGTAGGTCGAGAGCTCGCCGAGACCGCCCAGGCTCGGGCGGGTCTCGTGGACGCCGCCCGAGAGGTACGGCACTCCCGCGGCCGCGGCGTAGCGCGCACAGGCGTCGATCTGGTCCGCGCCGGCACCGCCGATCAGCAGGAAGACCTCCTCCTGCTCGGCCATCTCCTTGCACACCGAGCGCGCCCTGTTCGGGTCGAAGCCGTCGTCCTGGAAGAGCACCTCGACCTTGCGGCCGTTGATGCCGCCCGCCCGGTTGACCGCGTCGAAGTACACGCCGATGCCACGCTCGAAGGAGGCCTGGGGGATCGCCGCCGCGCCGGTGACCGGCGCGTGGACGCCGATCTTGATCGTCTGGTCGCTGACGCCGGTGCGATCACCGGCGGCCGGAGGGACGCCGTCGTCGCCCCCTCCGCCACCGCCCGACCCGCCGCCGTTGCCGCCGGAGCCGCCGTCGGTGGCACCACCGCCGCCTCCGCCGCCGAGCGACCCGGAGCCGCTGCCACCACCGAGCGAGCCGGAGCCGCTGCGTCCGCCGCCGAGCGACCCGGAGCCGCCGCCGCCGGGAGCGGCCAGGCCGTCCCCGGGCACCGCGCCCACGATCGGCTGGCCGTCGGCGCCGACCGCCGCGGCCCCACCGGCGTACATCTGGTCGACGCCCTCCTTCTGCCCGCAGGCAGCCGTCACGGCGAGGGCGAGGCCGAGGGTGGAGGCCAACGCCCGGCCGCGCAGCGTGGTGGTCATGCCGTCTCCGTTCCGCGGACCCGCACCTGGCGCAGCCGCTCGAGGGCCCGGCTGACGCCGTGGCGCTGGGTGGTCGCAGCGGGTCGGCCGTCGGGGCCGAGCGCCAGCATCATGAGGTAGGCGATCCCGAGGACCACCGGGACGAGCAGGAAGGCGCCGCCCGGGAGGCCGGAGTACCAGGCCGGCGCGGCGACGGTCACCAGCCCGCCCTGCGCGGCGACGGCCTCGTCACCGGTCGCGGCGTCGTCTGCGCTGCCGCCCGCGTCGCCGGCGACGGACACCGCCCCGCTGTCGACGGGGCCGAGGTCTGCGTCGCTCGCGCCCCCCAGGCCGCCGCTCCCGCCACCGCTGGTGTCGCCGCCCGGCAGCGAGCCGCCGCCGGACCCGGACGAGCCGCCTCCTGCGTCGCCTCCGGCACCGTCCGCGCCGGCGTCCTCGCCGTCCGCGCCGGCGTCCTCGCCGTCCGCGTCCGTGCCCGCGGCACCCGGGCGGACCTTCGCCACCACCCCGACGCCGTCGGCGTCCGGACCGTCGAAGCTGAGGTCGAAGGAGGCCGGAGCCTCCACCTTCTCGACGAGCACGACCGAGCGGCTGCCGCTGAAGTCCTCGGCTGCCCACCCGGCGGCGATCTCGGTGAGGTCGAAGCGCCAGGTGCCGTCGTCCGAGCGCCTTCCAGGCGCCTCCGCGAGCGCGCAGTCGTGGACCGGCCGGTTCTTCCACGCGGCGTTCTGGCCGTCGGCCCAGAAGACCTCGGTGACCGGGCAGGCGACCACCCCGGCGAGCTCGGCCCCCGTCGCCGCTCCCGGCTCCGCCGACTCACGCAGGACCATCCGCAGGGAGGTGACCTCCGAGCCCGGCTCCGCGTCGAGGGAGAGCTCGATCGCTGCCAGCTTCTGCGGCTCGCCGATCGCCGCTGCGACCGGCAGACCGCCGTCCGGGACGTTCGGCGCCGGCGGCTGCGGCGCGGCGAGGACGCCGGTGTCCGGCGGCGGCTCGTGTGCGGCGTTCCACCACCCGGTCTTGACCACCGCCGCCCCGCGCGAGGTTCCCGGCTCGAGCCGGGAGGCCTTCCTGGCGTCGCCTCGTTGCGCCGCGGTGGTCGCGCGGTCGGCTCGCTCGGGCGTCGCCGCGGACGTGGCAGAGCTGCTGGGGCTGCTGGGGCTGCTGGGGCTGCTGGGGCTGCTGTGCGGAGCCGCCGCGGCCGGTGCGGTGGCCGCCGCCGTCCACGCTGCCAGCAGCGTGGTGGCGGCGAGCGCCCACGCTCGCGACCGGCTCGATCGCCGTGCCATGCCGTTCTCCTCGGGGTCGTTGCGCACCCCTCCCTGCCGCTTGAACGACCCTTCACCGACGTGGTTACGCACGTCACACCGCAGGCCAGGGAGCGTCCTGACCTGCGAGGACGCCGTCGACCACTCCGGCAGTGCGGCGCTCAGACGCCGCGAGCCATGAGGGCCAGCTCGAGCAGGAGCTTGTCGCGGGGGTCGGAGAGCGACCTGCCGGTCAGCTGCTCGATCTGCTTGAGCCGGTATATGACGGTGTTGCGGTGGCAGTAGAGCTCCTCCGCCGCGTGCGTGGGCGACCCGTCGTGGCGCAGGAGGGCGGCGAGGGTGTCCACGAGCGTGCGCGACTGCGCCTCGGGCTGGGCCAGCAGGGGGCCGAGGGTCTGGGCGACCAGCAACGGCGCCACCTGCGGGCTCCCGGCGAGCAGCACCTCGGGGAGCCGGTCGGAGACCCCGACCACGCCACGCCCGCCCCGGGGCAGCGTCTCCGCCGCCCGCGTCGCGAGCTGGAAGGCGGTCGCGAAGCCGGCGATCCCCTCCGGGCACGACGCGACCCCCATCCGCCCGCCGGAGTACGGCGCGAAGAGCTCGACCAGCCCGGACTCGTCCGGCAACGGCCCCGCCAGCAGCCCGAAGTACGCCCCCGACCGGACGTGCCAGCGGGCGACCACCCCGAGCCGGTCGAGCCGGTCCTCGGCAGGGCCGAGCGTGTCGGGCGACTCGTCGTAGAGGGCGACCACGCAGGCCACCGCGTCGTCCGGGCCGATGCCGAGGGCGGCGCGGGCCTCCTCGGCGAACTCCGGATCGGCCCCTCGGCCCTCGAGCAGCCCGTCGAGCACCGACTGCTGGCGCTGGAGGTCCTGGCGCTGCAGGCGGGTGGCCTCCCGGCGGTAGGCCTCGATCAGCACGCCGTTCTGGATGTCGAGGTTGGACCAGACGGTCTTGCCTGCGGCCAGGAGCACCCGGTCGTCGACCAGGCGCCCCTCCCCCGTCCCCGCCCGGGCCACGAGGGCCTCCCACAGCACCCGGGCCCCGAGCATGTAGGCGTTGAGGACCAGCTCCAGCGGCACGCCCTGCCGGGCGCGGCGCCGGCCGGTCTCGCGCCACACGTCGATCGCGGTCTCGTTGCCAGGGCGCTGGTGACCGGAGAGCACCTCCAACCCGCGCCGGATGTGGAGCCGGGTGCTCTCCCGGACGTCGACCCGCAGCTCGGGGCCGACCCTGTCGTAGAGGTCGAGGTCGCGCTCGAACAGGGTCAGCGTGATGCCGTCGGCGATCGCGTCGGACTGGTCGAGCAGCAGCGCCCACGCCCTCTCGGCCTGCGCGACGGGGTCCGTCGCGTCGACCGGGACGGCGTCTTGGTCGGAGCGCATGGACGCACGTTCGCACTCATTGCACAACCTGCACCAGTCCCCCACCGCGTTCGGGGCACCGAGACCAAGCGAATTTGTGCGCTCCGCCCATCGCGGAACCTGTGCGATGGCACCAAGGTGGTCCCCATCACATCCGGCCCTCGGCCGGCGTCCACCCTCGGAGGTCTCTCCCGCCCATGTCGTCACCGACGAGCGCCCCCGCCACCGCGACCGCCCTCGAGCTGCGTGGTGTGACCGTCACCTTCGGCGGCATCACCGCGCTCTCCGACGTCGACCTGGCCGTGCTCCCGGGGACCGTCCACGGCGTCATCGGACCCAACGGCGCCGGCAAGACGACCCTCTTCAACGTCGCGTGCGGGTTCGTCGTGCCCGACGAGGGCTCGATCGAGCGCCGCGGCGAGCGCCTCGCCCGGCTGCGCCCCCACGACCTCGCCGGCCTGGGGATCGCCCGCACCCTGCAGGGGCTCGGCCTCTTCGACCGGGTCACCGTCCTCGAGAACGTCGTGATCGGCGCCGACCGCCACGCCCGCACCGGCTTCCTCGGCAGCCTGCTCGGCCTGCGCAGCGCCGTCCGCGAGGAGCGCGCGCTCCGCGAGCGGGCCCTGGGCGTCCTCGACCGCCTGGGCGTCGCGGCGTACGCCGACCGGTACCCCTCCAGCCTGCCCTACCCGGTCCGCAAGCGGGTCGCCCTCGCCCGCGCCCTCGCAGCCGAGCCGGACCTGCTCCTCCTCGACGAGCCCGCCAGCGGGCTGAGCGCCTCGGACATGGACGAGCTCGGCGACCTGGTCCGTGGCCTGGTCGACGAGCGCGGCATCTCGGTGATGCTCGTCGAGCACCACATGGACCTGGTGATGCGCACCTGCGACGAGATCACCGTCCTCGACTTCGGCCGGCGGATCGCGCACGGCCCGCCCGACCGGGTGCGCACCGATCCGGCCGTCCTCGCGGCGTACCTCGGGGAGCAGGTCGACTGATGCTGACCATCTCCGAGCTCTCCGCGGCGTACGGCCCGGTGCGCGCCCTCGACCGGGTCTCCTTCACCGCCGAGCGGGGCCGGGTGACCGCCGTCCTCGGCGCCAACGGGGCCGGGAAGACCACGCTCCTGCGCACCGTCTCCGGCCTCCACCGCGCCGACGGGGGCACGGTGGAGCTCGACGGCCACCGCCTCGACCAGGTGCCTGCCGACCGGATGCCGGGCCTCGGCCTGGCCCACGTGCCCGAGGGCCGCGGCGTCATCACCGAGCTGACCGTCGAGGAGAACCTCCGGCTCGGCGGCCTCGGCCGCGGACGGCGCGTCGACGGCGCGGACCTCGAGCGCGTCTACGAGCTCTTCCCCGTGCTCGCCGACCGCCGGGCCGCCACCGCCCACGTGCTGTCCGGTGGCGAGCGCCAGATGCTCGTCATCGGCCGAGCGCTCATGGCGCGGCCGACGATGCTGCTGCTCGACGAGCCGTCCCTCGGCCTGGCGCCGCGCATCGTGGGCCAGATCTTCGAGCTGCTGCGCGGGCTGGTCGAGTCGGAGTCGCTCAGCGTCCTGCTGGTCGAGCAGAACGCGCGCAGCGCCCTCTCCATCGCCCACCGCGGCGTCGTCCTCAACCTCGGCCGGGTGGTGGCCGACGACGACGCGGCCACCCTCGCCGCCGACGACCAGCTCCGCCACGCCTACCTCGGATTCTGAGCAGGAGAGCCCGTGCAGCAGTTCCTCAACACCGCCCTCGGCGGCCTGACGCTCGGCATGGTCTACGCCGCGTTCGCCCTCGCCCTGGTCCTCATCTGGCGCTCCACCCGGATCGTCAACTTCGCCCAGGCGCCGATGGCGATGGTCACCACGTTCGTGGCGCTGGTGATCATCGACGCCGGCCAGTCCTACTGGCTGGCCTTCGTCGCCGCGCTCGCCAGCGGGCTGGTGCTCGGCGCGGTCCTCGAGCGCGTGGTCGTGCGCCGCGTCGAGGGCGGTCCGGAGATCAACGCGGTGATCCTCACCCTGGGTCTCTTCATCGTCCTCCACGCGCTGGCCGCGGTGGTCTTCGGCAACCGCTACCGCAGCTTCCCCGCACCCTTCGGCATCCGCGGCATCGAGGTCGGCGACACCACGATCGCGCTGACCGGCTTCGGCATCTTCACGATCGTCGCGGTGCTGGTCACGATGGGGCTGCTGCTCCTGCTGTTCCGCTACACCGACGTCGGGCTGCGGATGCGCGCCTCGGCGTACAACCCCGAGGTGGCCCGCCTGCTCGGCGTCCGCGTCGGCCGGATGCTCACCCTCGGCTGGGCGCTCGCCTCCGTGGTCGGTTCCCTCGCCGGCCTGCTCATCGCCGGTGGCGGACTGGTCCACCCCGCCTACATGGACTCGATCGTCGTCTACGGCTTCGTCGCGGCCGTGCTCGGCGGGCTCGACAGCCCGGTCGGCGCGGTGGTCGGCGGGCTCCTCCTGGGGCTCGCGCTCTCCTTCGTCAGCGGGTACGTCGGCTCGCAGCTCGTCGCGCTCGCCGCTCTGGTGATCCTGATGCTGGTCCTCACCCTGCGCCCCGGCGGACTCTTCGCCCAGACCACGGCGCGGAGGGTCTGACATGGGTGCCCTCGACCGCCTCGGTGCCTGGTGGCGCGGCTCCATCCTCGGCCGCCACCTCCTGCTCGCCCTGCTCGGCCTGGTCGCGGTCGTCGTCGTGCTCGAGAGCGCGAGCGACTTCCGCAACCTGCAGCTGGCCTCGATGGCCTACCTCGGCATCGCCGCCGGCGGGCTGACGGTCCTGACCGGCCTCAACGGCCAGATCTCGCTGGGCCACGGGGCGCTCATGGCCATCGGCGCCTACACCGCCGCGCTCCTGCTGGATGGCCGGGACGCCTCCACGCCGCTCCCCCTGGTCGTGCTGGCCGCGGTCGCGGTGACACTGCTGGTCGGCGTCGCGGTCGGCGCCGCCGCGGCACGGCTGCACGGCCCGTACCTCGCCGGCGCCACCCTCGCGCTCGCCGTCGCGGTGCCCGGCATCGCCCTCTACTTCAAGGAGTCGCTCGGCGGCGAGCAGGGGCTGCGGGTGGCGCTGCCGGAGATCCCCACCTGGGTGCTGGACCTCTCCTTCTTCGTCACCGGTCAGGACCTCTCCCGGAGCCGGTACGTCGCCTACCTGGCCTGGATCACCCTCATCGTCACCTTCGTCCTGCTCGCCAACCTCTCCCGCGGCCGGGTCGGCCGTCGCTGGCGCGCCGTCCGTGACGACGAGGTGGCCGCGGAGCTGGCCGGCATCCACCTCGGCCGCGCCCGCGTCTCGGCGTTCGTCGTCAGTGCCGCCGCGGCGGGCGCCGCCGGAGCGATGATGGCCCTCACCGTGCGGCTCGCCGCACCCAGCGGCTTCACGCTGACCCTCAGCCTCACCCTCCTCACCGCCGTCGTCCTGGGCGGGCTCGGCAGCCTCGGCGGCGCCCTGCTCGGCGCGGCGCTGCTCACCTTCCTCCCCCAGGTCGTCACCGACCTCGGCGTCGACGCAGGTCTCTCCGACATCCAGGCCGCCGAGCTCGCCCCGCTCGTCTACGGCCTGGTCATGGTCGGCGTCATCCTCCTCGCGCCGGCCGGCATCGTCGGCACGATCCGGCTGGCGCTGCTGCGCCGCCGACTGCGCCGGCGGGCCGGTACGGCTGCCGACCACACCCCCGCGACTCCCGCTCCCACCACCACCTCGAAGGGAACACAACCATGAGACGAAGGCTCCGCAGGACCGCACCGCTGGCCGGCGTGCTGGCCGGCGCCCTGCTGCTCGGCGCCTGCGGCGCCGGCGGCCGGTCGGACGACGGGGGCGACGGGGGCGACGGCGGCAGCGCCGACGCGCCCGGCGTCACCGAGGACACCATCACGATCGGCGCCCACTTCCCGCTGACCGGCGTGGCCGCGCCCGGCTACAGCGAGATCCCGACCGGCGCCCAGGCCTACTTCGACTACGTCAACGCCAACGGCGGGGTCCACGGCCGCGAGATCGAGTACATCGTCCGCGACGACGCCTACAACCCCACCAACACCAGCTCGGTCACCAACGAGCTCGTGCTGGAGGAGGAGATCTTCGCGATGGTCGGCGGCCTCGGCACGCCGACCCACAGCGCGGTCGTCGACTTCCTCAACGACGAGGGCGTCCCGGACTTCTTCGTCTCCTCGGGCTCACTGATGTGGGGCGACGACCCGGAGACCTACCCCTACACCTTCGGCTGGCAGCCCGACTACGAGATCGAGGGCAAGATCATCGGCCAGTACGTCGCCGAGAACCTGCCCGACGCCAAGGTCGGCTTGTTCCTCCAGGACGACGACTTCGGCGACGACGCCGAGAAGGGCGTGCGACAGTTCCTCGACGAGCAGATCGTCGCGAGCGAGCGCTACACCTCGGGCAACACCGACGTGGGCCCGCAGATCGCCGGCCTCCAGGCCGCCGGCGCGGACCTGGTCCTCGCCTTCGACACCCCGTCCTACACCGCGCTCAGCCAGCTGGTGGCCCTGAAGCTCGGCTACGAGCCGCAGTGGTTCTACAGCAACGTGGGCTCGGACGCCGAGCTCGTCGGGTCGCTGCTCTCCCGGTTCTCCGAGGGAGCGGTCGAGGGCAACGCCAGCTCGCTCGACGGCGTGCTCAGCACCGAGTACATCCCCGGCGCCGACCAGCCCCAGGACCCGTGGGTGCAGCTGTGGCAGAAGGTCTGGGACGAGCACGGCGGCGAGGGCAAGCTCACCAACTACCGGATCTACGGCATGTCCCACGCCTACGCCTTCGTCCAGGCGCTCATGGCCGCCGGCGAGGACCTGACCCGCGACGGCATCGTCGAGGCGATGGAGGAGGTCGGCTCCGAGCTGGAGGGTCCCCAGCTGGCGCCGTTCCGCTACTCCGAGGACAGCCACCTCGGCATCTCCGGGCTGCGGGTGGTGGAGATCCAGGACGGCGCCGCGGAGGACCTCACCCCGGTGCTGGTCACCGACATCGGCGACGCGGAGATCACCGAGGACGACTCCGGGCAGGCCGACGACGCCCCGCCGGAGAGCGGGATCCCCGAGGCCCCGTGAGCGACGCCGCGCCCGCCCGGTGAGGACCGGGCGGGCGCGGACGCGTCCGCCTCGGGTCCCACCGGGCGGACCCCGAGGAGGAGGATGCTGCCCGTGACCACCCTCGCCGCCAGCACCCGTCGGCTCGCCGACCTGCTCGCCGTTCTCGACGCCGATGCCGTCGACCGCCCTGTGACCGCCTGCCCGGGGTGGACGGTGCGCGACCTCGTCGCGCACGTCGGGCACGTCCACCAGTGGGCCACGCACGCGGTGCTCGCCGGCGACCCGCGGGTCCGGGCCGAGGGGCTGCCGTCGGCGGCTCCGGCGTCCGAGGTCGCGGCGTGGTACCGGCGGCACGCGGACCGGCTCGTCGAGGTGCTGGACGGCCGGCCGGCCGACGCCGCAGCATGGTCGTTCTCGCCACCGCACCAGCACGTCGGCTTCTGGCAGCGCCGGCAGCTGCACGAGGTGCTGCTCCACACCCGCGACGTGCTCGACGCCCTGGGCCGGGTCGAGCAGTGGGTGCTCGAGCCGGCCGTCGCGTGGGACGGCGTCGGCGAGGTCGCGGAGATGTTCTACCCCCGCCAGGTGGCCCTGGGCCGCACCGAGCCGCTCCCCCGGCCGCTGCGGCTGGTCGCGACCGACCTCGACGTGGAGCCGGTGACGATCGGCGACGGCGAGGCCCCTCTCGAGCTCGCAGCTCCGGCGGCCACGTTGCTCCTCGTGCTGTGGCACCGCGTCCCCTGCCCCGACCCAGCGGCGGCCGAGCTGACGGCGTACGCCCTCACGCCGTAGGAGCCGACCAGGACCGGGTGCCGACGACGCGCCGGACGTCCGGTATCGCGCCGAGGACGGCGGGTACCGCGACCTTCTTGCCCGCCGATCCCGGAGGTTTCCCCATGACTCGCGACACCCTCTCCCGCTCGCTGCACGACGTCGGCCTCGCCGCCTGGTTCGGCGGCACGCTCGCCAATGCCGTCGCCCTCAACCCGGCCGCCGCCGAGGCGACCCGCTCCCCGGACGTCGGCGCCGTCGCCAACGTGGGCTGGGACCGCTGGACGCCGGTCAACGCGGCCGCCATCGGCGCCCACGTCGTCGGCAGCATCGGCCAGCTCACAGGCAACAAGGGCCGGATCGCCGGACAGCAGGGGGTCGGATCGATGGTCCTCGCCAAGACCGCCCTCACCGCCGCTGCGCTGGGCGTCACGGCGTACTCCCGCGCGCTCGGCAAGAAGGTCTCGCAGGAGACCCAGATGCCCGCCACCTCCGGCACGGAGCCCGAGGCCGGCACCCCGCCGGAGGTGGCCAAGGCCCAGCGGCAGCTCGCCGCGCTCCAGTGGGCGGTGCCCGCCCTCACCGGTGCGCTGGTCGTCGTCAGCTCCTTCGCCGGCGAGCAGCAGCGCGCCACCGAGCAGAAGGCCGGGATGCTGAGGCGCGTCGCCCCCTGAGCCACCCCAGGTTCTCGCCGACGACCATGACCTCGGCCTCCACCGGCTCGCGGCGGAACGGCACCGCGAGGTCGGCGGAGCAGCAGTAGTCGTAGCCGGCCCCGGCCTCACCGGTAGAGCCGCACCCGCGCCAGCACCGGCGCGTGGTCGGAATGGAATCCGGCGAGCACCCGGTGCCGGGCGAACTGGGCGGGAGCGTCGGGGTTGCTGCGGCTGCGCATCGACCGGTCGGCGAGGAAGACGTAGTCGATCCACCGGGTGTTGCGCGTCGGTCGCAGGCCGTCGAGGCCCAGCACCTGGTACGACGACGTGGCGTGCCCGCGGAAGACACGGGTGATCCCGCCGGCCGGCCGAGCGGCCGCGTCGTCGACGTGGTCGAAGTTGTAGTCGCCGGTGCCGACGACCACCGTGCCCGGGGCGGTCTCCCACATCTGCGCCAAGGCAGCGAGGTGCTTCTGGGCCCGTCGTGCGTTCAGGTTGCGCTCGAAGCGCTGCCCGGTCTCGATGTGCTGGTTCACGTGGGTGTTGAGCAGGGTCACCGTGCGCCCGGTGGCGCGGTGCCGGAAGCGGGCGGTCACCACCCAGCGGGCCGGGAACGGATGAGTCGTCTGGCTCGGGTAGCCGCCGTCGTGCATCTTGCGGAAGTCGACGTCGAGCAACCTGAAGGTCGCCCGGCGCCAGGTCACCGCCAGCGAGATCGGCCCGTCCGGGTCCGGCCAGTGCCAGGTCTCCCACCCGCGGGAGCGGTACTGCGGATGCAGCTCGCGGAAGGCCGGCGACTTCGACTCCTGCCAGCCGATCAGGTCGACGTCCCGGCGGGAGGTGAGCCGGTCCCAGTCGGCGCGGGCCCGGTGCAGCGGCAGCAGCCGCAGGGCGTTGTACGACACCACGCCGACGGTGTCGAGCACCGTTCCGGGCAGCCGGGCCGCGACGGGCGCCGGCCCGGGTCCGGGGCCGGACCGGCCCGCTGCTCGGGTCGCGCCAGGGAGCCGCCACGAGCGCCGCGCTGAGGACCGTGGCGAGCACGAGGAGCACGACGAGGGCAGCCGCCGCCACGGGGAGACGGCGGCGCGGTCGCATGGCCGCAGCGTACGTCTGCCGCCGCGTGCGCTCAGCCGCGTCGGGACTCCAGCACCCGGAAGCCCTTCGCCGAGGCCAGCCGCGTGGTGGGGAACCCCTGGTCCCCCAGCCAGCGCTGGAGCGAGTCGGCCCCCAGGTTCTTGCCGACGACCATGACCGCGCGGCCACCGGGCGCGAGGCGCGGCAGCCACGTGAGCAGCAGGTCGTGGAGGGCGTCCTTGCCGATCCGGATCGGCGGGTTCGACCAGATCTCGTCGTAGGACGCCGACCGGTCGACCGCCTCTGGGGTGGCGGCGCGGTAGCGGTCCGCCACGCCGAGCGCCGCGGCGTTCTCGTTGGCCAGCAGCACGGCCCGCTCGTTGACGTCCACGCCGGTGACCGTCGTGGCCGGCGAGCAGGCGGCGACGGCCAGCCCGATCACGCCGTAGCCGCAGCCGAGGTCGAGCACCCGGCCACCCGCCGGCGGGTCGGTCTCGCGGAAGAGCACCGCGGTGCCGATGTCGACCCGGCCCCGCGCGAAGACCCCCGAGCCGCTCACCAGCGAGAGCCGCCGGCCCCAGACCTCGGCCTCCACGGGCTCCCGGCGGAACGGCACCGCCGGATCGGCGGAGAAGTAGTGGTCGTCGCCGGACCCGGACATCGCGCTCATCCCGCCTGCCTCCTCGCCCGGGTCAGCTCCGCCCGGCCGCCGAGCTCCGCGTCGGGCGGGTAGGCGACCTCCTCCAGGGTCAGCCCGTGGGCGTGGACGACGGCCACCGAGGCGTCCCGTCGCGCGGCCTCCAGCACCTCGCCGGCCCAGGCCACCGGCCGCCGGCCCTCCCCCACGGCCAGCAGGCAGCCGACCAGGGCCCGGACCATGCTGTGGCAGAAGGCGTCGGCCCGCACGGTCGCCACGACCAGCCCGTCGGCGGTCCGCGCCCACGAGAGCTCCTGGAGCACCCGGATCGTCGTCGCCCCCTCCCGCTGCTTGCAGAACGACGCGAAGTCGTGCTGGCCGAGGAGGACGACGGCCGCCTCGTTCATCCGGTCCACGTCGAGCGGCCTCGGCCAGGCGAGCACGTGGCCGCGGGTGAGCGGGTCGACGGCCTCGGGGGTGTCGGCGACCCGGTAGGCGTAGCGACGCCACAGTGCGGAGAAGCGGGCGTCGAACCCGGGCGCGGCCTCCACGGCCCGGCGTACCCGGACGTCGGGAGGCAGGATCCCGTTGAGCCGCCGCACCAGGGCCGCCAGCGGCGGGTCCGGGGACCGGCCCGCCGACGCCACGAGTGCCTCGGGCTCGACGTCGAGGTGGACGACCTGCCCGCGTGCGTGGACCCCGGTGTCGGTGCGGCCGGCGCACACGAGCGCGACCGACGGCACCCGCAAGGCGGTCTCGGCCGCGGCCGAGAGCTCGCCCTGCACGGTCCGCAGGCCCGGCTGGGCCGCCCAGCCGTGGAAGCGGCCGCCGTCGTAGGCGAGGTCGATCCGGATCCGCACCCGCGCATCCTCTCAGGCGCCCGGCCCGCCCACCGCCTCCCCTAGTGTTCCTCCGTGAGCACCGGACCGATGCCGTGCCTGGTTCTCGTCTCCCCGACGGACCCGGCCTTCCTCCTCGACGAGTTCGGCCGCTACCGCCGCGACTACGACCTGCGCACCGCCACCTCCGCCGCGGAGGCCGAGGAGGTCGCCCGCGCGGTCCTCGACGCCGGCGGGCAGGTCGCGCTGTTCGTCACCGAGTCGCTGCTGCCCGACTCCGGCGTGGTCGAGGCGTTCCGCCGCTGGCGCACGGTCGTGCCGACCGCGCGGCGGATGGTCGCCGCCCGGTTCGAGCGGTTCCTCCCCGACGCCGAGGGGCTGCGCGAGGGGCTGGCCAAGGGCGAGTACGACGCGTACCTGCTGCAGCCGCGGGGCGTGCGGGACGAGGAGTTCCACACCGCGGTCACCGAGCTGCTCTCGGACTGGGGCTCCACCGTGGCCGCGCCGGAGGTGGAGAGCGTCCGGATCATCACGCCGGAGGCGTCCGACCCGTTGACCCTCGCGATCCGCGACTACCTCGACCGGATGGGGCTGCCGAACGGCGTGCACCCGCCGGAGAGCGACGACGGCCGCGCCGTGCTGGACCGCTGGGGCGGCGCGGTGACCTACCCGCTCGTCGAGGCGCTGGAGCGGCCGCCGATCGCCCCGCGCACCGTGCGCGACGTCGCCGCCGTGATCTACGGCCGCCCGGAGGAGATCGAGCTCGCGGGCGTCGTCGACGTCTGCGTGGTGGGCTCGGGCCCTGCCGGCCTCGCCGCGGCCGTCTACGCCGCGTCCGAGGGGCTCTCCACCGTCGTGCTCGAGGCCGAGGCGGTCGGCGGGCAGGCCGGCACCAGCTCGATGATCCGCAACTACCTCGGCTTCCCCCGCGGCATCTCCGGCATGCGGCTGGCGCAGCGGGCGCGGACCCAGGCGATCCGCTTCGGCACCCGCTTCTTCACCGGCTGGGAAGTCCGCGGGATCGAGCCGCACCCCGATGGCCACCGCGTGCGCACCGACGGAGGCGACGTGTGCGCCCGCGCCGTCATCCTCGCCACCGGTGTCGCCTACCGGAAGCTCGGCGTGCCGGCCGTCGAGGACCTCACCGGGCGAGGGGTCTTCTACGGCAGCGCGATGACCGCGGCCCGCGAGATGGAGGGCGCCGACGCGGTCGTCGTCGGTGGCGGCAACTCCGCCGGCCAGGCCGCCGTCCACCTCGCCCGCTTCGCCCGGTCGGTCACCATCATGGTCCGCCGCACGGCGCTGGCCGAGACGATGTCGCGGTACCTGGTCACGGAGATCGAGCACAACCCGCGGATCACCGTCGCCACCTGCTGCGAGGTCGCCGACGGCGGCGGCGACGGGCGGCTGGAGTGGCTCGACGTCCGCGACACCCTCGACGGGACGGTACGCCGGCGCAGCGCCGACGGGCTGTTCCTCCTGCTCGGCGCCGACCCGCAGACCGACTGGCTCCCGGAGGCGGTCGTCCGCGACGAGCGCGGGTTCGTGCTGACCGGTCGAGACGTCCCCCGCGACCGCTGGTCCGGCGAGCTGCCCCCGGCGAGCCTGGCCACCGCTCTCCCCGGCGTCTTCGCCGTCGGGGACGTCCGCTCCGGCTCGATGAAGCGGGTGGCGGCCGCGGCCGGGGAGGGGTCCTCCGTGGTGCCGCTCGTGCACCAGTGGCTCGCGCCCTGACCGAGGAGCCGGCTCAACCCAGCTCGTGGCGGTACGGCGGGTCCGCTCCCGGCCGGGAGACGGTGACCGCCGCGGCGCGGGCGGCGTGGTCGAGCACCTCGACGACCTCGTTCTCGTCGATCCCGCGGAGCGCCTCCCGCTGGTCGGCGCCGAGTCGTCCGCGCTCCCACAGGGCGTCGACGAGCGCGGCCCCGAACGTGTCGCCCGCGCCGATGGTGTCGGCGACGCCGACCGACCGGGAGGCGCCCTCCACCGTGCACCGCTGGCCGGTCCAGGTGGCGCCCTCCGCACCGCGGGTCACCACGACCGCGGCGGGGCCCAGCCCGAGCAGCCGCGCCACGGCCGAGGTCTCGTCGAGGTCGGGCCAGAGTGCGGCGAGGTCCTCGTCGCTGGCCTTGACCAGGTCGGCCAGGGCGGCGACCCGCTCCACCCGGGCCACCACGTCGGGGCCGGCGCCCGTGACGGCCGGGCGAGCGTTCACGTCGTAGGTCACGGTGGCGGTGGGCCGCAGCCGGCGCAGCAGCGCGGCGACGTCCTCGGCGCCCGGCGCGACGACCGCGCCCAGCGAGCACGCGTGCACCACCAGCGGTGCCGGCCGGTCCGCGACCGGGCCCAGCTCCCACGCGAGGTCGAAGCTGTACGTCGCGGCGCCGTCGGTGCCGATCGTCGCCAGCGCGGCCGAGGTGCGCGCGATCGTCCGCGGGTCGGTCGCGAGCTGGATCCCGGCCGCCTCGAGGTGGGCGGCGACCAGCGCACCACGGGCGTCGTCGGCGTACGCCGTCGCCAACCGCACGGGCCGTCCGAGGCGGGCCAGCGCGACCGCGACGTTCGCGGCGCTCCCGCCCGGATGCTCGCGCGCCGTGCCGTCGGCCGACCGCACGACGTCGACCAGCGACTCCCCGACGACGAGCACGTCCCGCTCCCGACCCGGTCCCATGGCCTCACCCTAGGGTGACGCCATGCAGGTGCGCCCGCTCGACGCCGAGGACCCCACGCCACCCTTCGAGCAGCTGCGGGCCCAGGTCGCGACGCGGGTCGCCGACGGCGAGCTGCCCGCAGGCACCCGGCTGCCGACGGTCCGCGCCGTCGCCGCGGAGCTGGGCCTGGCCGTCAACACCGTCGCCAAGGCCTACCGTGCGCTCGAGACCGACGGCGTGGTCGTCACCGAGGGCCGGCGCGGCACCTTCGTCGCCTCCTCCCCCGCCGCCGCCACCGCCACCGCCACCGCCACCGCCGAGCGGTACGTCGCCGAGGCCCGCCGGCTGGGGCTGACCCGCGCCGAGGCGGTGCGGCTGGTCGAGGAGCGCTGGTGACCCCGGTCCGCCGCAGCTGACCGCCCTGGAAATGCCAGCGACCCGCCCGGTGGTCCGGGCGGGTCGGTGGGTGGTGCGGTGGAGTGCTGCAGCGATCAGGCCTTGGACTCGTCCTCGGTCTCCGCAGCGGCCTCGGCCTCGGCGGCCTCCTCGGACACCGGCTCGGTGAGCTCGGTCTCCGCCTCGGCGACCACGCTCTCCTCGGGCGAGGCCTCGTCGGTCAGCTCGGTCGGCACCGACTCGGTCGCGGTCTCGCCCGCGGCCTCGTCGGTCGTCTCCTCGGCCGGGGCCTCCTCGGCGGGCGCTGCCGCAGCGGCCGGGGCCGCCTTGGTCCGCGGAGCCGACGGGGTGTAGGCCTCGGTCACGAGCTCGATGACCGCCATGGGGGCGTTGTCGCCCTTGCGGGGCCCGAGCTTGGTGATGCGGGTGTAGCCACCCGGGCGCTCGGCGAAGGTCGGGGCGATCTCGGTGAAGAGGGTGTGGACGACCGACTTGTCGCGGATGGTCCGGAGGACCTCGCGGCGGTTGTGCAGGTCGCCCTTCTTCGCCTTGGTGATCAGCTTCTCGGCGTGCGGGCGCAGCGCGCGGGCCTTGGCCTCGGTCGTGACGATCCGGCCGTGCTCGAAGAGCTGGGTGGCCAGGTTCGCCAGGATGAGGCGCTGGTGCGCCGGGCCGCCGCCGAGGCGGGGACCCTTGGTGGGCTTGGGCATCGTTCTCTCTCAATTCTCTCCGGCCGTACCAGGTACCGGAGTAGTGGGATCAGGCAAACGTGCCTGTTAGTACTGCTCGTCCTCGACGAAGGCGTCGTCGTCGTCGTCGCCGTACGCCGCGAGGGCGGCGTGCGGGTCGAAGCCGGGTGCGCTGTCCTTGAGGGACAGGCCCATCTCGACCAGCTTCGCCTTGACCTCGTCGATCGACTTCGCGCCGAAGTTGCGGATGTCGAGCAGGTCCTGCTCCGAGCGGCCGATGAGCTCACCCACGGTGTGGATGCCCTCGCGCTTGAGGCAGTTGTAGGACCGGACCGTCAGCTGCAGGTCCTCGACCGGCAGGGCCAGGTCGGCGGCCAGCTGCTCGTCGACCGGCGAGGGGCCGATGTCGATGCCCTCGGCCTCGACGTTGAGCTCCCGGGCCAGGCCGAAGAGCTCGACCAGGGTCTTGCCGGCCGAGGCGATGGCGTCGCGGGGACGGATCGAGGGCTTGGTCTCGACGTCGATGACGAGCTTGTCGAAGTCCGTGCGCTGCTCGACACGGGTCGCCTCGACCTTGTAGGTCACCTTCAGCACGGGGCTGTAGATCGAGTCGACCGGCATCCGGCCGATCTCGTTGTCGGCGCCCTTGTTCTGCACGGCCGAGACGTAGCCGCGGCCACGCTCGACGACGAGCTCCATCTCGAGCTTGCCGTTCTCCGACAGGGTCGCGAGCTTCAGCTCCGGGTTGTGCACCTCGACCCCGGCCGGCGGCGCGATGTCCGCCCCGGTGACGTCACCGGCACCCGACTTGCGCAGGTACATGGTGACCGGCTCGTCGTGCTCGGAGGAGACGACGAGGCCCTTGAGGTTGAGGATGATCTCGGTGACGTCCTCCTTGACGCCCTCGATGGTCGAGAACTCGTGGAGGACGGTGTCGACCTTGATGCTGGTGACCGAGGCGCCGGGGATCGAGGACAGCAGGGTCCGGCGCAGCGAGTTGCCGAGGGTGTAGCCGAAGCCGGGCTCCAGCGGCTCGATCACGAACCGCGAGCGGAACTCGTCGACGGTCTCTTCCGACAGGGTGGGGCGCTGTGCAATCAGCACTGGTTCTTTCCTTTCCGGGCCCACCCGCTATATGACGGGCCCGAACATCGTGATGACGGAAGGGAGAGGTCTTACTTCTTCGAGTAGTACTCGACGATGAGCTGCTCCTGGACCGGGATGTCGATCTGCGCCCGGACGGGGAGCTGGTGGACGAGGATCCGCATGCGGTTGGGCAGCGCCTCGAGCCACGCGGGGACGACACGCTCGCCGTGGGTCTCACGAGCCACGATGAACGGGGTCATCTCGAGCGACTTCTCCCGGACGTCGATGACGTCGTGCGCGCTCACCTGGTACGACGGGATGTCGACCTTCTTGCCGTTGACCCGGAAGTGGCCGTGGTTGACCAGCTGGCGGGCGTGGCGGCGGGTCCGGGCGAACCCGGCGCGGTAGACCACGTTGTCGAGGCGGCACTCCAGCAGCTGGAGCAGGTTGTCGCCGGTCTTGCCGGGGCGACGCGACGCCTCGGCGTAGTAGTTGTGGAACTGCTTCTCCATCACGCCGTACGTGAAGCGGGCCTTCTGCTTCTCGCGCAGCTGGAGGAGGTACTCGCTCTCCTTGATGCGACCGCGGCCGTGGGCGCCGGGGGGGTACGGACGACGCTCGAACGCGCCGTCACCGCCGACGAGGTCGACACCGAGGCGGCGCGACTTCCGGGTCATGGGGCCGGTGTAACGGGCCATCTCTCAAAGTCTCCTGTTCGGTGTCGGGATCAGACGCGGCGGCGCTTGGGCGGGCGGCAGCCGTTGTGGGGCGCGGGGGTGACGTCCTGGATGGTGCCGACCTCGAGGCCGATCGCACCCAGCGAGCGGATCGCCGTCTCGCGGCCCGAGCCCGGGCCCTTCACGAAGACGTCGATCTTCTTCATCCCGTGCTCCATCGCCCGACGACCGGCGGCCTCGGCGGCCATCTGTGCGGCGAACGGGGTGGACTTGCGCGAGCCCTTGAAGCCGACGGTGCCGGCCGAGGCCCACGAGATCACCGCACCGGTCGGGTCGGTGATCGTGACGATGGTGTTGTTGAACGTGCTCTTGATGTGGGCTTCGCCCTGAGCGACGTTCTTCTTCTCCTTGCGACGCACCTTCTTGGCGCCGGCCGCGGTGCGGCTCTTGGGAGGCATGCAGTTACTCCTGTGTCAGCTGGTCTGTGAGGGGGAAGGCAGTGGCATCTGCTGGTCGAGGAGGTCGCGCTGCGACCGTCTCCGGACCAGTCGGGTCACTTGGCCTTCTTCTTGCCGGCAACCGTGCGCTTCGGACCCTTGCGGGTGCGGGCGTTGGTCTTGGTGCGCTGACCGCGGACCGGGAGGCCCATGCGGTGGCGGCGACCCTGGTAGCTGCCGATCTCGATCTTGCGACGGATGTCGGCCTGGACCTCTCGACGGAGGTCACCCTCGATCTTGAAGTTCGACTCGATCGCGTCGCGGAGCTTGACCAGCTCTTCGTCACCCAGCTGGTGCACGCGGAGGTCGGGGCTGACCCCGGTGGTCTCCAGCAGCTGCTGGGCGCGGGTACGGCCGATGCCGTAGATGTAGGTGAGTGCGACCTCGATGCGCTTGTCGCGCGGGAGGTCCACACCAACGAGGCGTGCCATGTGGCGTTTCCTTGTCTGTTCCGCAGAGGTGTCGGTCGTGTCGCGTCCTGGGTGTCCCGACCGCTGGTCGTGGTCCAGGCTCCGGCCTCTGCACCGGAGGTGGTTGACCCGTCCGAGGACGGGTGAGCGAGCACGTTGTGTGGGTGTTCAGTTGTGGGGTGGCCGCCGCGCGGCGGCCGGCGAGAGCCTCAGCCCTGACGCTGCTTGTGGCGCGGGTTCTCGCAGATGACCATGACGCGGCCGTGGCGACGGATCACCTGGCACTTGTCGCAGATCTTCTTGACGCTGGGGTTGACCTTCATGAGAGGCCCCTTCGGCTCGGCTGTGGGCTACTTGTACCGGTAGACGATGCGACCCCGCGTGAGGTCGTACGGCGAGAGCTCCACCACGACCCGGTCCTCGGGGAGGATCCGGATGTAGTGCTGGCGCATCTTGCCGCTGATGTGGGCGAGAACCTTGTGGCCGTTGCTCAGCTCGACGCGGAACATGGCGTTGGGCAGGGCCTCCACGACGGTGCCCTCGATCTCGATCACGCCTTCTTTCTTCGGCATGTCCTCCACAATCTGTCGGTCGGATGTCTACCGTTCGGTGCACCGCACGCGGTGCGGACCGCGGCGGGTGGCCCGGGAACCTCCGGCGCCTGGCGAGCCAGGGAGCCGGTGGACCTCGTGCAGCCGTCCGGGTACCTCATCCCGGGCGCGACGACGACGGGCTCGGAGAGCACGTCGGGCGTCGAGATCCGGGCAGCCGCGAGGCACCACGAAACAGACCCACGTTGGGCCGACGTTGCAGTCTAGGCGCAAAGGCGCGCCCAAGACGAATCCGGCGACACCGATCAGGAGGCCAGCAGCCGCAGCGTCTCCTCGCGCGCCGGCGACGCCCCCGGGTCGGTGCCACGGTACGCCGCGGCCACCGGCGCGACCATCACCTCGTCGACGTCGTACGTCGCGGCGAGCCGCTCGAGCTCGGCCCGCGCCTGCTCGGCGGTGCCGATCACCCACCGGGCGGCCATCTTCTCCACCAGCTCCCGGTGCGCGTCGGGCATCGAGGCCTGCACCTCCTCGGCGTCCTCGACGAGCCGGCCCGGGCCGAGCGGCTGGCCCGTGCGCAGCTCGAGCATCATCTGCAGCTGCGGCAGCGCGAGCCGGCGGGCCTCCTCGGCGTCGTCGGCCACCACGGCGTTGACGGTGAGGAACGTGCGGGGCTCGGACATCTCGGGGCCGAGGTCGGGCGAGGGTCGGAAGGAGCGGCGGTAGAGCTCGAGGGCCTCGGCGGTGCCGCTGCCGGAGAAGTGGTGGGCGAAGACGTAGGGCATGCCCTTCTCCGCCGCCAGGCGCGCGGAGTAGTCCGAGGACCCGAGCAGCCAGACGGTGGGCACGGAGGTGGCGGCCGGGGTGGCGCGCAGCAGGTGGGCGCGCCCCTGCACGGCCAGGCCCACCCCGGCGGCGTCCATCATCGCCAGCACGTTGTCGACGTACTCGGGGAAGCGGCTCACGGCCTCGTCGGTCACCCCGCCGGCGCCGTGGCGCAGCGCCCAGCTGGTGACCGGGTCGGTGCCGGGTGCACGGCCGATCCCCAGGTCGATCCGGCCGGGGAACGCCGCCTCGAGCAGCGCGAACTGCTCGGCGACGACCAGCGGTGCGTGGTTGGGCAGCATCACCCCGCCCGAGCCGAGCCGGATCCGCTCGGTGGCCGCGGCGAGCAGGCCGATGAGGACCGGCGGGTTGGTCGCGGCCACGGCCGGCATGTTGTGGTGCTCGGCGACCCAGTAGCGGTGGTACCCCAGGTTGTCGGCCACCCGCGCGAGGGCGGTGGTCGCCTGCAGGGCGTGGGCGGTGCTCTGGTCGCTGCGGACCGGCACCAGGTCGAGGACGGAGAGGGTCGGCGAGGTCACCTGCTCGGAACGCTCGCCGACCCAGCTCCTATTCCGAGCCGCGGTCCCCGGGCTGCGGAGCGGGCGGGGTGGAGGCGGTCGCTGCCACCTCGGCCCGCTCGTCCTTGCGGGTCTTCAGCAGGCTGGCCACGGCCGTGAGCGCCAGGGCCACGAGGATGACGCCGAGGCTCAGCAGGGTCGGCACCTCGAAGCCGATGACGTGGCCCTCGTGGAGGGCGTGGATGACGAGCTTGACGCCGATCCAGCCCAGGATGAACGCCAGGCCCAGCGAGAGGTAGACCAGGCGCTGGAGCAGCCCGCCGATGAGGAAGTACAGCTGCCGCAGACCCATCAGGGCGAACACGTTGGCCGTGAAGACCAGGTAGGGCTCCTGGGTGATGCCGAAGATGGCCGGGATCGAGTCGAGGGCGAACAGGATGTCGGTCGCCCCGAGCGCGATGATGACGATGAGCATCGGCGAGGCGTACCGGACGCCGTTCTCGCGGTAGAAGAGCTTGAGGCCCTTCCACTTGTCGCCCACGTTGAGGTGGTTCTGCGCGAAGGTCACGATGCGGGAGTCCTCGGGGTGCTCCTCCTCGTGCTTGCGGTAGGAGCGCACGAGGCTGAACGCGGTGTAGATGAGGAAGGCCCCGAAGATGTAGAAGACCCAGCTGAAGTTCGAGATCAGTGCGTAGCCGACCGCGATGAAGATGCCGCGGAAGACCAGGGCCAGGATGATGCCCACCATGAGGGCTTCCTGCTGGTACTTCCGAGGAACCTTGAGCGCCGACATCAGCACCAGGAAGACGAAGAGGTTGTCGACCGAGAGGCTCTTCTCGACGATGAAGCCGGTGAAGTAGTCGATGCCGTGCTCCTGGCCGTGGAAGGCCCAGGTCCAGACACCGAACGCCGCAGCGGCCGCCATGTACACGATGAAGGCGATCGTGCTCTCCCGCATCGATGGCTCGTGCGGCTTGCGCGCGATGATGATGACGTCGAAGAGCAGCACGGCGACCGTGACGGCGATGGTGATGCCCCACTCGAGGGCAGAGACTTCCACAGGGTTCCTCCTGATCGGACGGACGACAAAGACACCAGAGGTCTCTCCCGCCGCGTCAGCGGCCCACGGCCCCGGACCGGATCACCCGGCCGTGCTGACGGAGCCGCAGCGAAGGAATACTCCCCCCTGCGGTGGACCATCCTCGCACGTCCCCGAAGCGACGACCGCCTCAGCGGCCCCCGAACGGCACGCCGAGGTTCCTCAGGGCCTGCTCGCCGCCGTCCAGGGCGGTCAGCACCCAGGCGCCGGTCTCGGTGAGGGTGAAGGTGTGCTCGGAGTGCGCGGCCCACGAGCCGTCGTCGGTGACGACCGTCCAGTCGTCGTCGAGCACCGACACGTGCTTCCCCCCGAGCGTCACCATCGGCTCCACGGCGAGGGCCAGCCCCTGGACCAGCCGGGGTCCCCGCCCGGGCCGCCCGTAGTTCGGCACGTCGGGTGGCTGGTGCATGGCCGATCCGATGCCGTGGCCGGTGTACTCCTCGAGGATGCCGTAGCTGCCGCGGGAGCGGACGTGCTGCTCGACGGCGGCGGAGATGTCGGTGACCCGGCCGCCCAGGCGGGCGGCGGCGATCCCGTGCCACATCGCCTCCTCGGTCACCCGGATCAGCTCGGTGACCTCGGCGGGCACCTCGCCCACGGCCACGGTGATGGCCGCGTCGCCGTGCCAGCCCTCGACGATGGCACCGCAGTCGATCGAGACGACGTCGCCCTCCGCCAGCACCCGATCACCGGGGATCCCGTGGACCACCTCGTCGTTGACCGACGCGCAGATGCAGCCCGGGAAGCCGTGGTACCCGAGGAACGAGGGCGTCGCGCCGCGCGAGCGGATGCTGTCCTCGGCGATGCCGTCGAGCTCCCGCGTCGAGATCCCGGGACGGACCGCCCGTCGCAGGAGCTCGAGGGTCTCCCCCACGACCAGCCCTGCCCGCCGCATGACGTCGACCTGCTCGCGGGTCTTGATCTCGACCCCTCGGTCACGCAACCTCACGAGTCGCTCGCTCCCCACCGGGTCTCGACACGCTCGGTCGCGGCTTCGTGCCTCAGCCGCGCTCGCTGCTCAACCACCATCGACCAGGCCTTCGCGAGCTCAGCCCTGCTCAGGACTCCGCGACGGTGTCGAGCGCCGCGAAGATCCGCCGGGTGACCTCGTCGACCTCGCCCATCCCGTCGACCGTGATGAGGATGCCGCGCTCCCGGTAGACCTCGATCAGCGGCTCGGTCTGCTCGGCGTAGACCTCCTGGCGCCGGCGGATGACCTCCTCGGTGTCGTCGGCCCGACCTTCGACCTGGGCCCGCTGCAGCAGGCGCTGCACGATCTCGTCGGGCTCGACGGTCAGGCTGACGACCGCGTCCAGGGAGTGACCGGTGTGCCGGATCATCCCGTCGAGCTCCTCGACCTGCGCCAGGGTGCGCGGGTAGCCGTCCAGGAGGAAGCCCGGCTCCGCGTCCGGCTCGTCGATCCGGTTGCGGACCATCCGGTTGGTGACCTCGTCAGGGACGTACTCGCCGGCGTCCATGTAGCGCTTCGCCTCGATGCCGAGCTCGGTGCCCTGCGAGACGTTGGCCCGGAAGATGTCGCCCGTCGAGATGGCGGGGACGCCGAAGTGCTCGGCCACGAACTTGGCCTGGGTGCCCTTGCCGGCCCCCGGGGGGCCCATCAAGATCAGCCTCAACTGAGGAATCCTTCGTAGTTGCGCTGCTGGAGCTGGCTCTCGATCTGCTTCACCGTGTCGAGGGCGACGCCGACCATGATGAGGATGGACGTTCCACCGAACGGGAAGTTCTGGTTGGCGTCGATCAGCACGAGCGCGATCAGCGGGATGAGCGAGATCAGGCCCAGGTAGAGAGCACCAGGCAGCGTGATGCGGGACAGGACGTAGGACAGGTAGTCCTCGGTCGGCTTGCCCGCCCGGATCCCGGGGATGAAGCCGCCGTACTTCTTCATGTTGTCGGCCACCTCGGTCGGGTTGAAGGTGATCGAGACGTAGAAGTAGGTGAAGAAGACGATGAGCAGGAAGAACGTGATCATGTAGATCGGGTGACCACCGGTCACCAGGTACCGGTTGATCCACCGGATCACCGGCGAGGTGCTGGTCTGGTTGAACTGCACCGCCATCGCCGGGAGGTACATCAGCGACGAGGCGAAGATGACGGGGATGATGCCCGCCTGGTTCACCTTCAGCGGGATGTAGGTCGAGCTGCCGCCGAACATCTTGCGCCCGACCATGCGGCGCGCGTACTGCACCGGGATCCGGCGCTGCGCCTGCTCGATGAAGATGACCGCCGCGATGATCACCAGGCCGATGGCCAGGACCACGCCGAAGGTCCACCAGCCCTGGCCCTTCTGCACCGACCACAGGGCCGTGGGGAACGTGGCGACGACCTGGGCGAAGATCAGCAGCGACATGCCGTTGCCGACGCCGCGCTCGGTGATGAGCTCACCGAGCCACATGATCACGGCCGTGCCGGCGGTCATCGTGACGACCATGACGAGGAACGTGCTGGTGTCGTTGCTGTGCAGCAGCGGGAACTGCTGCGGGTCACAGCTGGGCAGCAGGTTGCCGGACCGGGCCAGGGCGACGATGCCCGTGGCCTGCAGCACCGCGAGCCCCAGGGTGAGGTAGCGGGTGTACTGCGTGATCTTGGTCTGCCCCGCCTGCCCCTCCTTCTTCAGCGCCTCGAGCCGCGGGATCACCACGACGAGCAGCTGCAGGATGATGCTGGCGGTGATGTACGGCATGATCCCCAGCGCGAAGACCGTGAGCTGGAGGAGCGCCCCACCCGAGAACATGTTGATCAGGGTGAAGACGCTGGAGTCCGGGACCTGGTCGAGGCAGCTCTGGACGTTGCCTACGTTGACACCGGGCGCGGGGATCTGCGACCCGAGCCTGAAGATCGTGATGATCAACAGGACGAAGAGCAGCTTGCGCCGGAGGTCCGGAGTCCGGAATGCGTTCACGAACGCGCTGAGCACGAAGTTCCTCTTTTCCCTGGCCGCCTCTCGGGATCGGCGAGAGACCGCCGGAAGCCTAACAGGCAGATGTCGCTGTCACGGCGCCGACCGGGTGGCCGACGGGTGGGTGCTGCGGAGCGCGCGACGGTGCGGGCACCGATGCGCCGAAGGGGCGCGGCCGGCCGCAGGTCAGCAGCCGAGCCGCGCCCCTTCGGGACAACGCTCACAGGACGGTCGTCGTGCCGCCTGCAGCCTCGATCTTCTCCTTGGCGGAGGCGGAGAACGCCTGGGCGCTCACCTCGACCTTCACCGTGATGTCGCCCTGGCCGAGCACCTTGACCGGGTGGCCGCTGCGGACGGCGCCGCGCGACACGAGCTCGTCGGGGGTGATGGTGCCACCCTCGGGGAACAGCTCGCTGATCCGGTCCAGGTTGACGACCTGGAACTCCACCTTGAACGGGTTCTTGAAGCCCTTGAGCTTCGGGAGCCGCATGTGCAGCGGCATCTGGCCACCCTCGAAGGCGGACGGGACCTGGTAGCGGGCCTTGGTGCCCTTGGTACCACGGCCGGCCGTCTTGCCCTTGGAGCCCTCACCGCGACCCACGCGGGTCTTGGCGGTCTTCGCTCCCGGGGCGGGGCGCAGGTGGTGCAGCTTGAGCGTCATGTCAGTCGACCTCCTCGACCGTCACCAGGTGACGGACGGTGTGGACCATGCCGCGGATCTCCGGGCGGTCCTCCTTGACGACCACGTCGCCGATCCGCTTGAGACCGAGCGTGCGCAGGGTCTCCCGCTGGTTGGCCTTGCAGCCGATCGTGGACTTCTTCTGCTGGACCTTCAGCTGCGCCATCAGGAGGACACCTCCTCGGAGACACCCGCCGGGACCTCCATGCGCGCCTTCAGCAGCGCCGCCGGGGCGACGTCCTCGACGGCGAGCCCACGCCGTGCGGCGACGGCCTCGGGCTGCTCGAGCATCCGCAGCGCCTCGACCGTGGCGTGCACAATGTTGATCTGGTTCGACGAGCCGAGCGACTTGCTCAGGATGTCGTGGATGCCGGCGCACTCGAGGACCGCACGCACCGGGCCACCGGCGATGACGCCGGTACCGGGCGACGCCGGGCGCAGCATGACCACGCCGGCCGCCTTCTCCCCCTGGACGGGGTGCGGGATCGTGCCCTGGATGCGGGGCACGCGGAAGAAGTGCTTCTTGGCCTCCTCGACACCCTTGGCGATCGCCGCGGGCACCTCCTTGGCCTTGCCGTAGCCGACACCGACCATGCCGTCGCCGTCACCGACGATGACCAGGGCGGTGAAGCTGAAGCGACGACCACCCTTCACGACCTTGGCGACACGGTTGATCGCAACGACGCGCTCGATGTAGGCGGTCTTGTCCGCACCCTGGCCGCCGCGACGATCGTCACGGTTGCCACGGCGCTCGCCACCGCGCTGTCCGCGCTGGGCTCCGCTCATGAGACTTTCCTCTTCTCTCTTCTTGCTTGTCTTGCGATCAGAAGGTCAGGCCACCCGAGCGGGCGCCGTCGGCCAGGGCCGCGACGCGACCGTGGTACTTGTTGCCGGCACGGTCGAAGACCACGCCGTCGATGCCGGCAGCCTTGGCCCGCTCGGCGACGAGCTCGCCGACCCGCTTGGCCTTCGCCGTCTTGTCGCCGTCGAAGCCGCGCAGGTCCGACTCCATGGTCGAGGCGTACGCCAGCGTCTTGCCGACGGTGTCGTCCACGACCTGCACGGTGATGTGCTTGGCGGACCGGGACACCACGAGGCGCGGACGCTCCGGCGAGCCCTCGATCTTCTTGCGGCCCCGCGCCTGGCGGCGCAGGCGCGACCGAACACGGTTCGCGGTGTGCTTGTTGTTCTTGAGCGAGATCGCCATCACTTACCAGCCTTTCCGACCTTGCGGCGGATGTGCTCGCCGGCGTAACGGACACCCTTGCCCTTGTAGGGCTCGGGCTTGCGCAGCTTGCGGATCTTCGCGGCGGTCTCGCCGACGAGCTGCTTGTCGATGCCCTGGACACCGAGCTTGGTCGGGCCCTCGACGGCGAAGGTGATGCCCTCGGGAGCGTCGAACACGATCGAGTGGGAGTACCCGAGCTGGAACTCCAGCTGGGTCGGGCCCTTGGACAGGACGCGGTAACCCACGCCCACGATCTCGAGCTTCTTCTCGTAGCCCTCGGTCACGCCGACGACCATGTTGTTGACCAGCGTGCGGGTCAGGCCGTGGAGGGACTTGCTGAGCCGCTCGTCGTCGGGGCGCTTGACGTCGAGGACGCCGTCGCCCTGCTCGACGGTGATCGGGTCGGCCACGGTGTGCGACAGGGTGCCCTTGGGCCCCTTGACCGTCACCTGCTGGCCGTTGATCGCCACGTCGACGCCGGACGGGACCGCGACGGGGAGCTTGCCAATACGCGACATGCTGTTGTTACTCCTTCGCAGTTCTCGTCGTCACCAGACGTAGGCGAGGACTTCCCCACCCACGCCCTTCTGGTTCGCCTGGCGGTCGGTCAGCAGGCCCTGGCTCGTCGAGATGATCGCGACGCCCAGGCCACCGAGGACCTTCGGCAGGCCGGTGTGCTTGGCGTAGACGCGCAGGCCGGGCTTGCTGATGCGGCGCACGCCGGCGATCGAGCGCTCCCGGTTGCGGCCGTACTTCAGCGTGATGGTCAGCGTCTTGCCGACCTCACCCTCGGTGGGCTCCTTGACCTCGAACGAGGTGATGTAGCCCTCCTGCTGGAGGATCTCCGCGACGCCCTGCTTCAGCTTGCTGTACGGCATGGAGACCGCGTCGTGGTACGCCTGGTTGGCGTTGCGCAGACGAGTGAGCATGTCTGCGATCGGGTCAGTCATCGTCATGGCCTGATCGGCCCTTTCTCTCTGTGGTTTCCCGCCCTGGGCGGGACCTTCAGGGTTTGAAGTAGAAGGTTGGTTACCAGGAGGACTTGGTCACGCCGGGCAGCTCGCCGCGGTGCGCCATCTCGCGCAGGCAGATCCGGCACAGGCCGAACTTGCGGTAGACGGCCTTCGGGCGGCCGCAGCGCTGGCAGCGGGTGTAGCCGCGGACCGCGAACTTCGGCTTGCGGGCGGCCTTGACCTTGAGGGCGGTCTTCGCCATGTCAGTTCTCCTTGAACGGGAAGCCGAGCTGCTTGAGCAGCGCCCGACCCTGGTCGTCGTTGGTGGCCGTGGTCACGATGGTGATGTCCATGCCGCGCGACCGGTCGATCCGGTCCTGGTCGATCTCGTGGAACATGACCTGCTCGGTGAGACCGAAGGTGTAGTTGCCACGCCCGTCGAACTGCTTGGGCGAGAGCCCGCGGAAGTCGCGGATGCGCGGGAGCGCGATCGACAGCAGCCGGTCGAGGAACTCCCACATGCGGTCACCGCGCAGCGTCGTGTGCGCACCGATCGGCATGCCCTCGCGCAGCTTGAACTGCGCGATCGACTTGCGGGCCTTGGTCACCAGCGGCTTCTGGCCCGTGATCGCGGTGAGGTCCTTGACCGCACCCTCGATCAGCTTCGAGTCGCGAGCCGCCTCGCCGACGCCCATGTTGACCACGATCTTCACGAGACCGGGGACCTGCATGACGTTGCCGATCTCGAACTCGCTCTGCAGCGCGGGGAGGATCTCCTCGCGGTAGCGGGTCTTCAGCCGCGGGGTGACCGCGGCGGAGGTCTGGGTCTCGGTCATCACAGCTCCTTGCCGGTCTTGCGCGAGACGCGGACGCTGCGCTCGGCCTGGTACGTCGAACCGTCCGGGCGGCGCTTGGTGACCTCGTCGCGCCGGAAGCCGATGCGGGTCACGCCGTCGCCCTCGACGAGCATCACGTTCGAGACGTGGATGGGGGCCTCGGCGGTGATGATCCCGCCGGTGCTGGAGACACCACCGGAGTTGACGGCCTTGGTGTGCCGCTTGACCCGGTTGACGCCCTCGACGATCACCCGCTGCTGCTCACGCAGCACCTGGATGACCTTGCCCTCGGCACCCTTGTCCTTGCCGGCGATCACCTTGACGGTGTCGCCCTTCTTGATGTTCACACTCTTGGCCATGGCTCAGAGCACCTCCGGCGCCAGCGAGATGATCTTCATGAACTTCTTCTCGCGCAGCTCGCGGCCCACGGGCCCGAAGATGCGCGTGCCCCGGGGCTCGCCGTCGTTCTTGAGGATGACGGCGGCGTTCTCGTCGAAGCGGATGTACGAGCCGTCGGCCCGACGGCGCTCCTTGACGGTGCGCACGACGACGGCCTTGACCACGTCACCCTTCTTCACGTTGCCACCGGGGATCGCGTCCTTCACGGTGGCGACGATGACGTCGCCGATACCGGCGTAGCGCCGACCCGAGCCACCGAGAACACGGATGCAGAGGATCTCCTTCGCACCGGTGTTGTCGGCGACCTTGAGTCGCGACTCCTGCTGGATCATCAGTTTCTCCTGGTTGTCGTGCCGGTTCTCGACGACTCACGGTCGACGAGCCTGGCCGAACTTGTCGTGGACCTCCCGCCGGTGGGCGGGGAGGGTGCTACTTGGCCTTCTCGAGGATCTGGACGACGCGCCAGCGCTTGGTGGCGGACAGCGGGCGGGTCTCCATGAGGAGCACGCGGTCGCCGATGCCGCACTCGTTGGCCTCGTCGTGCGCCTTGAGCTTGCTCGTGCGGCGCATGACCTTGCCGTACAGCGCGTGCTTGACGCGGTCCTCGACGGACACGACGACGGTCTTGTCCATCTTGTCGCTGACGACCAGGCCCTCACGGACCTTGCGGGAGCTGCGCTCCGCGGTCGGGGTCTGCTCGCTCATGCGGCACCATCCTCGTTGTCGGTGCCCGGCGCGGTCCGGATGCCGAGCTCGCGCTCCCGCACCACCGTGTAGATCCGGGCGATGTCCTTCTTGACCGAGCGGAGCCGGCCGTGGCTCTCCAGCTGGCCGGTGGCCGCCTGGAATCGGAGGTTGAACAGCTCCTCCTTGGCCTCGCGCAGCTTCGCCTCGAGGTCGACGTCGTTCAGGTCGTCGAGCTCGTGGGCCTTCGTACCGTTGGCCATCAGAATTCACCCGCCTCTCGCGAGATGAACCGGCACTTCATCGGGAGCTTGTGCATCGCGCGGCGCATGGCCTCGCGGGCGACGTCCTCGGAGACACCGGAGAGTTCGAACATGACGCGGCCGGGCTTGACGTTCGCCACCCACCACTCGGGGGAGCCCTTGCCGGAACCCATGCGGGTCTCAGCGGGCTTCTTGGTCAGCGGGCGGTCCGGGTAGATGTTGATCCAGACCTTGCCGCCACGCTTGATGTGACGGGTCATGGCGATACGTGCCGACTCGATCTGACGGTTGGTCACGTAGTGGCCCTCGACCGCCTGGATGCCGAAGTCGCCGAAGGCGAGCTTCGTGCCACCCTTGGCAACACCGGTCCGCTTCGGGTGGTGCTGCTTGCGGTGCTTGACACGACGGGGCATCAGCATGGGTCAGCCCTCCTGCGGGGTCTCGGCCGAGGTGGTGGCCTGGGCGGTGTCGCCGCCGGCCGGCGCCTCGGTCACGGCGGGGGCGTCCGCACCGCGGTCGGCGCGACCGGGACGGTCACCCCGCGAGCCGCGGCTGGGGCGGTCGCCACCACGGGTGGGACGGCCACCGCGACCGGGAACACCGGCGCGGGCGGCGGCCTGGGCCTGGCGCTCGGCACGGGTGCCGGCGACCTCGCCCTTGTAGATCCAGACCTTCACACCGATGCGGCCGAAGGTCGTGCGGGCCTCGTAGAAGCCGTAGTCGATGTCCGCGCGCAGGGTGTGCAGCGGCACGCGACCCTCGCGGTAGAACTCGGTCCGCGACATCTCGGCACCGTTGAGCCGGCCGGAGCACTGGATCCGGATGCCCTTGGCACCCGAGCGCATGGTCGTCTGCATCGCCTTGCGCATCGCACGGCGGAACTGCACACGGCCGGAGAGCTGCTCGGCGACGCCCTGGGCGACCAGCTGCGCGTCCACCTCGGGGTTCTTGACCTCGAGGATGTTCAGCTGCACCTGCTTGCCGGTGAGCTTCTCCAGCTCCCCGCGGATCCGGTCCGCCTCGGCGCCGCGGCGGCCGATGACGATGCCCGGGCGCGCGGTGTGGATGTCGACGCGGACGCGGTCACGCGTGCGCTCGATCTCCACCTTGGAGATGCCGGCCCGCTCCATGCCCTTGGAGAGCAGCTTGCGGATCGCGACGTCCTCGCCGACGTAGGACTTGTAGAGCTTGTCGGCGTACCACCGCGACTTGTGGTCAGTCGAGATGCCGAGGCGGAAGCCGTTCGGGTTGATCTTCTGGCCCATCAGGCACTCTTCCTCTTCTTCGGGGTCGCCTTCTTCTCCACGACGTCGGCCGGCTGGACGACGAGGGTGATGTGGCTCGTGCGCTTGTTGATCCGCGTCGCGCGGCCCTGGGCGCGGGGGCGCCAGCGCTTCATCGTCGGACCCTCGTCGACCTGGGCGATCGAGACGACCAGGTCGTCGCGGACCAGGCCCTCGGTCGTCGTGGCGTTGGCGATGGCGCTCTCGAGGACCTTGTAGACGGTCTCGGACGCGGCCTGCGGCGCGAACTGCAGCAGCGCGAGCGCGTCGTCGACCGGCAGGCCGCGGACCATGTCCACGACGCGGCGGGCCTTCATGGGCGTGATCCGGGTGAACCGGGCGCTGGCGAAGGCACCGGGCTGGTCGCCGAGGAGCGACTCACGGCGCGCGCTGGTGCGCTGGCGATCGGTGACACTCATCGACGGCGTCCCTTCCGGTCTTCCTTGACGTGACCGCGGTAGGTGCGGGTCGGGGCGAACTCGCCCAGCTTGTGGCCGACCATCGAGTCGGTCACGAACACCGGGACGTGCTTGCGACCGTCGTGCACGGCGATCGTGTGGCCGATCATGTCCGGCACGATCATCGACCGGCGCGACCACGTCTTGATGACGTTGTGGCTGCCCTTCTCGTTCTCGGCGTCCACCTTCTTCTGAAGGTGGTCGTCGACGAAGGGGCCCTTCTTGAGGCTACGAGGCATGTCGGTTACTTCCTACCCTTGCCGGACTTGCGGCGACGGATGATCTGGGCGTCGGAGGCCTTGCGCTTGCGCGTGCGACCCTCCGGCTTGCCCCACGGGGACACCGGGTGGCGACCACCCGAGGTCTTGCCCTCGCCACCACCGTGCGGGTGGTCGACCGGGTTCATGACGACACCGCGGACCGTCGGGCGCTTGCCCTTCCAGCGCATGCGGCCGGCCTTGCCCCAGTTGATGTTCGACTGCTCGGCGTTGCCGACCTCGCCGACCGTCGCGCGGCAGCGGACGTCGACGAAGCGCATCTCGCCGGAGGGCATGCGGAGGGTGGCGCGGCTGCCCTCACGGGCGACCAGCTGGGCGCTGTTGCCGGCCGAGCGGGCGATCTTCGCACCGCCGCCCGGACGCAGCTCGACGCAGTGGATAGTCGAGCCGACCGGGATGTTGCGCAGCGGCAGGTTGTTGCCGGGCTTGATGTCGGCGTTCGGGCCGGACTCGACCGGAGTGCCCTGGGTCAGGCCCTTCGGCGCGATGATGTAGCGCTTCTCGCCGTCGGCGTAGTGCAGCAGCGCGATCCGGGCCGTGCGGTTGGGGTCGTACTCGATGTGCGCGACCTTGGCCGGCACGCCGTCCTTGTCGTAGCGACGGAAGTCGATGATGCGGTAGGCGCGCTTGTGGCCGCCGCCCTGGTGCCGGGTGGTGATCCGGCCCTGGTTGTTGCGGCCGCCCTTCTTGGGCAGCGGACGCGTCAGCGACTTCTCCGGCGTGGTCCGGGTGATCTCGACGAAGTCGGCGACCGACGAGCCGCGACGGCCCGGGGTGGTCGGCTTGTACTTGCGGATAGCCATGGGTTCTCAGTCCTCGTTCTCAGCCAGCCCGGTCAGGAGACCGGACCCCCGAAGATGTCGATGCGGTGGCCCTCGGCGAGGCTGACGATGGCGCGCTTGGTGTCCTTGCGCTTGCCGAGGCCCGTGCGGGTGCGGCGCGTCTTGCCGGGACGGTTGATCGTGTTCACGGAGGTGACCTTGACGCCGAACACCTTCTCGACCGCGATCTTGATCTCGGTCTTGTTGGCGTCGGGGCGCACCAGGAACGTGTACTTGTTCGCGTCGAGGAGGCCGTAGCTCTTCTCGGAGACCACGGGCGCGATCAGGATGTCGCGGTGGTCCTTGTGCAGCGTGCTCACTTGGCAGCCTCCTCGGTGACAGCGTCGGCGGCCGGGGCCTCGACGACGGTCGCGGGCTTCTCGCTGGCGCGGGCGGTGCCGGTGACGAAGGCGTCGAAGGCGCCGCGGGTGAAGACCACGTCGTCGCTGGCCAGCACGTCGTAGGTGTTGAGCTGGTCGACGGCCACGATGTGCACCTCGGGCGCGTTGCGCAGCGACAGCCAGGTGACGGTGTCGGTCCGCTCGAGCACGACGAGGAAGTGGCGGCGGTCGGAGAGGCCGCGCAGGGCAGCGATGCCGGCCTTCGTCGACGGCGTGGCGCCCTCGACGAGGCCGTCCACCACGTGGATGCGGCCGTTGCGCGCCCGGTCCGAGAGGGCACCGCGCAGGGCGGCGGCCTTCATCTTCTTGGGGGTGCGCTGGTCGTACGAGCGCGGCTGCGGGCCGTGGACGGTGCCACCGCCGGCGAACTGCGGCGCGCGGGTCGAGCCCTGACGGGCGCGGCCGGTGCCCTTCTGCTTGTACGGCTTGCGGCCACCACCGCGGACCTCGCCGCGGGTCTTGGTGGCGTGCGTGCCCTGTCGGGCAGCGGCCTGCTGGGCGACGACGACCTGGTGGATCAGCGGGACGTTGACGGCAACGTCGAAGATCTCGGCAGGAAGGTCGACCTTGACGGTCTTGGCGGCCATGCTCAGGCCTCCTTGCCAGTAGAGACGGCGGAGTTCTTGACGGCCGAGCGGAGGACCACGAGGCCGCCCTTGGGGCCGGGGACGGCGCCCTTGAGCAGGATCAGGCCCTTCTCGACGTCGACGGCGTGGACGGTGACGCCCTGCGTGGTGACGGTGTCGTTACCCATCCGGCCGGACATCCGGGTGCCCTTGAAGACGTGGCCCGGGGTGGCGCAGGCGCCGATCGAGCCGGGCTTGCGGTGGTTGCGGTGGGCACCGTGCGAGGCGGACACACCCGAGAAGCCGTGGCGCTTCATGGTTCCGGCGAAGCCCTTGCCCTTGCTGGTGCCGGTCACGTCGACCTCGTCGCCGGCGGCGAAGGTGTCGACGGCCAGCTCCTGGCCCACGGCGTACGACGCGGCGTCGGACGTGCGGATCTCGAGCAGGTGGCGGCGCGGGGTGGTGCCGGCCTTGGCGAAGTGGCCCGCCTGCGGCTTGGTCACCTTGCGGCCCTCGATCTCGCCGAACCCGACCTGGACGGCGTTGTAGCCGTCGGTCTCGGGAGTGCGGACCTGGGTCACGACGTTGGTGCCCGCGGCGACCACGGTGACGGGGACGATCCGGTTGTTCTCGTCCCAGAGCTGGGTCATGCCGAGCTTGGTGCCCAGCAGCCCCTTCACGTTGCGTTCGGTAGTCATCTCGTCAGACCTCAGAGCTTGATCTCGATGTCGACGCCCGCCGGGAGGTCGAGGCGCATGAGCGAGTCGACGGTCTTCGGCGTGGGGTCGATGATGTCGATGAGGCGCTTGTGGGTGCGCATCTCGAAGTGCTCGCGGGAGTCCTTGTACTTGTGGGGCGAGCGGATGACGCAGTACACGTTCTTCTCCGTCGGCAGCGGCACGGGGCCGGCGACGCGAGCACCCGTGCGGGTGACGGTGTCCACGATCTTGCGCGCCGAGGTGTCGATCACCTCGTGGTCATAGGCCTTGAGCCTGATGCGGATCTTCTGTCCCGCCATAGGTCTCTCTCGTCCTTACTTCTCAGCTGCCGCGTGCATGTCCGGGACGTCCCCCGGTTTGGGTCGGTCCCGCCCTGGCCCCACCCCCACCGGCCGACCCCCGCGGTCGGGCGTGTCGCGGCCTCGAGGCGCAACACAGGACCGGGATCCTGCTGGTTTCTTGGTGGCACCCGACGGTTCGTCGGGCTGATCGGGTCTCCTCGTCCGGTGCGGCGCACAGCCGACCACCGAACTCACTCCAGGCCCGGCGGACCGGGGATCAGGAGACGCGATTCAGAAGTCAAGGTGTGCCGCACCCCGGCGACCCGCCGGAGCAACCGGACCATCTTGGCAGAGATCGGGACCGGGACCAAATCGCACGGGACCCGCGGACCGCGGGCGGCTACCGCCGGCGGTAGCAGAGGTCGGTGATCGCGCGGCCCGCCTCGATGCCCTTGCGCTCGAAGCGCGTGACCGGCCGCTCTCCCCACCGCTCGATGACGCCGCCCTCCAGGCCCGGCTCGGCGCCGAGGACCTCCTGCATCTGCTCGGCGTAGTCGGCCCAGTCGGTCGCGAGCCGCCAGAGCCCACCGGGGCGCAGCCGGCTGGCCGCCAGCCGGGCGAAGGCCGCGTCGACCAGCCGCCGCTTGTGGTGGCGGGTCTTGCGCCAGGGGTCGGGGAAGAAGGTCCACAGCTCCTCGACCTGCCCCTCCCCCAGCAGGTGCTCCATCGACCAGACGGCGTCGACGCCGCAGAGCCGGACGTTGGACGCCCCGGCCTCGGCCAGCTTCCAGAGCGTGTCGGCGACCCCGGGTCGCCAGACCTCGAACGCCAGGACGTCGTGCGCCGGCCGGGTGGCCGCCAGTGCCGCCGTGGCCTCCCCGACCCCGGACCCGATCTCCACGACGAGGGGTGCCTCGCGGCCGAACCAGTCGGCCAGGGCGAACCCCGGACGGTCGACGGCCTCGTCCGGGATCACCCACTTCTCGTGGTGGGCCGCCCAGGCCTCGGCCTGGCGCGGGGTGAACCGGCTTCCGCGACGCGAGTAGGACAGCACCTCCCGCATCCGCCGGCCGTCCTCGGTCAGCTTGTGGTGCGGTCGCGCCGGGGTGACAGGGCGATCCATGGTCTCCATCCCAGGTCGACGGGGGCAGGTCTCGAGACGGTTGCTGCGCAACCTCCTCGACCAGCCGGGGCGAGAATGCAGATCGGCCCCGGACCGAGTGGTCCGGGGCCGATCTGGGTGTATCACAGGCGCTGGTCTCGACACGCGGACCGCGACTTCGCAGGCTCAGTCGCGCCGCTTGCTCGACCTGGCACCGGTCCCCGCCTTCGCAGGCTCAGGCGGGGCGGTGCTCACTTGGTGATCTTGGTGACCCGGCCGGCGCCGACGGTGCGGCCACCCTCACGGATCGCGAACCGCAGGCCCTCGTCCATCGCGATGGGCTGGATGAGCTCGACCGACATCTCGGTGTTGTCACCCGGCATGACCATCTCGGTGCCCTCGGGGAGGGTCACGACGCCGGTCACGTCCGTCGTGCGGAAGTAGAACTGCGGGCGGTAGTTGTTGAAGAACGGCGTGTGACGGCCGCCCTCCTCCTTCGAGAGGATGTAGACCGAGGCCTCGAAGTTGGTGTGCGGGGTCGTGGTGCCCGGCTTGATGACGACCATGCCGCGCTCGACGTCCTCGCGCTTGGTGCCACGGAGGAGCAGACCGACGTTCTCACCGGCCTGGCCCTCGTCGAGCAGCTTGCGGAACATCTCGACGCCGGTGACCGTGGACTTCATCGAGCCCTCGCGGATGCCGACGATCTCGACCTCCTCGTTCACCTTGACGATGCCGCGCTCGATACGACCGGTGATCACGGTGCCGCGACCGGTGATCGTGAAGACGTCCTCGACGGGCATGAGGAACGGCTTGTCGGTCTCCCGCTCGGGGGTCGGGATGTAGTCGTCGACCGCCTGCATGAGCTCGGCGATCGAGTCCCCCCACTTGGCGTCGCCCTGCAGCGCCGGGAAGGCCGCCACGCGCACGACGGGGATGTCGTCGCCCGGGAACTCGTACTCGGAGAGGAGCTCGCGCACCTCCATCTCGACGAGCTCGATGAGCTCCTCGTCGTCGACCATGTCGCACTTGTTGAGCGCGACGACCAGGGCCGGCACGCCGACCTGGCGCGCGAGCAGCACGTGCTCGCGGGTCTGCGGCATCGGGCCGTCGGTGGCGGCGACCACGAGGATCGCGCCGTCCATCTGGGCCGCACCGGTGATCATGTTCTTGATGTAGTCAGCGTGACCCGGGCAGTCGACGTGCGCGTAGTGGCGCGCCTCGGTCTGGTACTCGACGTGCGCGATCGAGATCGTGATGCCGCGCTGGCGCTCCTCGGGAGCCTTGTCGATGTCCTCGAACGCCGAGGCGGCGTTGAGGTCCGGGTGCTTGTCGTGCAGGACCTTGGTGATCGCCGCGGTCAGCGTGGTCTTGCCGTGGTCGATGTGACCGATCGTGCCGATGTTGACGTGCGGCTTGGTCCGCTCGAACTTCGCCTTAGCCACGGTGGGCTCCTCCTGGTGTGGTTGGTACCTGACTCGTACTAGCTGGGTGGTGCCGAGGGTCCAGTCCCCCAGAGCTTCCTGGCGGACCGGCGAGGATCACTCGCCGCGGACCTTCTTGATGATCTCGTCGGCGATGTTCGAAGGAACCTCGGCGTACGAGTCGAACTCCATCGAGTACGACGCCTGGCCGGAGGTCTTGGACCTCAGGTCGCCAACGTACCCGAACATCTCGGACAGCGGCACGAGGGCGTTGACGACGATGTCGCCGTGACGCTCCTCCTGCGCACGGATCTGGCCGCGCCGGCTGTTGATGTCGCCGATGACCGTGCCGAGGAAGTTCTCGGGCGTGGTCACCTCGACGGCGAACATCGGCTCCAGCAGGACCGGCTTCGCCTGGCGGGCGGCCTCCTTGAAGGCCTGGTTGCCGGCGATCTTGAACGCGAGCTCGGAGGAGTCGACGTCGTGGTAGGCGCCGTCCTCGAGCGTGAACTTGACGTCGACCATCGGGAAGCCGGCGAGGATGCCGAACTCCATGGCCTCCTGGCCACCCTGGTCGACCGAGGGGATGTACTCCTTCGGCACGCGACCGCCGGTGACGCTGTTGACGAACTCGTAGCCCGCACCGGTGCCCGTCTCGGGGTCGATGTTGGGGCCGAGCGAGACGACGACCTTCGCGAACTGGCCGGACCCACCGGTCTGCTTCTTGTGGGTGTAGCTGTGGCCCTTGACCTCCTTGCGGAGGGTCTCGCGGTAGGCGACCTGCGGCTTGCCGACGGTGGCCTCGACGCGGAACTCGCGCTTCATCCGGTCGACGAGGATCTCCAGGTGGAGCTCGCCCATGCCGGCGATGATCGTCTGGCCGGTCTCCTCGTCGGTCTTGACGGTGAAGGTCGGGTCCTCGTCGGAGAGGCGCTGGATCGCCAGACCCAGCTTCTCCTGGTCGGACTTGGTCTTCGGCTCGATGGCGACCTCGATCACCGGCGCGGGGAAGGTCATCGACTCCAGCACCACCTGGTTCTGCGGGTCGCAGAGGGTGTGGCCGGTCTTGGTGTCCTTCAGGCCCATGACGGCGACGATCTGGCCGGCGCCGACCGAGGCGATCTCCTCACGCTTGTTCGCGTGCATCTGGTAGACCTTGCCGATCCGCTCCTTCTTGCCGTTCACCGAGTTGACCACGGTGGAGCCGGCCTCGAGCTTGCCCGAGTAGACGCGGACGTAGATCAGCTTGCCGAGGTGCGGGTCGGAGGCGATCTTGTAGGCGAGGCCGGAGAACGGCTCGCTGTCGGCGGGCTTCCGCGCGATCTCGGTCTCCTCGTCGCCCGGCTTGTGGCCGATGATGGCGTCGATGTCGAGCGGCGACGGCAGGTACTTGACGACCGCGTCGAGCAGGGGCTGGACGCCCTTGTTCTTGAACGCGGTGCCGCACAGGACCGGGTTGACCTTGTCGGCGAGGGTGGCGCGACGGATCGCGGCCTCCAGCTCCTCGACCGAGAGGTCCTCGCCCTCGAGGTACTTCTCCATGATGGCGTCGTCGGCCTCGGAGAGGGTCTCGAGGAACTTCTCGCGGTACTCGGCGGCCTGCTCGGCCATCTCCGCGGGGATCTCCTCGATCTCGTAGTCCTCGCCCATCTTGGTCTCGCCGCGCCAGGTGAGGGCACGCATGCCGACCAGGTCGACGACGCCGAGGAAGTCGCTCTCGGCACCGATGGGGAGCTGCAGGACCAGCGGGGTGGAGTTGAGGCGCTCGACCATCATGTCGACGCAGCGGAAGAAGTCCGCGCCGGTGCGGTCGAGCTTGTTGACGAAGCACATGCGGGGGACGGAGTACTTGTTGGCCTGGCGCCACACCGTCATCGTCTGCGGCTCGACGCCGGCGACACCGTCGAAGACCGCCACTGCGCCGTCGAGGACGCGCAGCGAGCGCTCGACCTCGGCCGTGAAGTCCACGTGGCCGGGGGTGTCGATGATGTTGATCTGGTGGTCCTTCCACCAGCAGGTCGTCGCGGCGGACGTGATCGTGATGCCGCGCTCCTGCTCCTGCTCCATCCAGTCCATCGTGGCGCCGCCGTCGTGGACCTCACCGATCTTGTAGGTGATGCCGGTGTAGAACAGGATGCGCTCGGTGGTGGTGGTCTTGCCGGCGTCGATGTGCGCCATGATGCCGATGTTGCGGACCTTGTTGAGGTCCGTGGTGATGTCGACTGCCACGATTCGTCAGCGTCCCTTGAGAGAAGTCGGAGTGTTCCGGTGGTGAGCGGGGCACCCGGTCGGGCGCCCCGCTGCGGTCACCAGCGGTAGTGGGCGAAGGCCTTGTTGGACTCGGCCATCTTGTGGGTGTCCTCGCGCTTCTTCACCGCGGCACCGAGGCCGTTCGAGGCGTCGAGGATCTCGTTCATCAGGCGCTCGGACATCGTCTTCTCACGACGGTCCTGCGCGTAGCCGACGAGCCAGCGCAGCGCGAGCGTCGTGCCGCGCGTGCCCTTGACCTCGATCGGGACCTGGTAGGTCGCACCGCCGACGCGGCGGGACTTGACCTCGATGGCCGGCTTGACGTTGTCCATCGCGCGCTTCAGCGTCACGACGGGGTCGGTGCCGGTCTTCTCGCGGCAGCCCTCGAGCGCGGAGTAGACGATGCGCTGGGCGACCTGCTTCTTGCCGTCCTGCAGCACCTTGGAGACGAGCTGGGAGACCAGCTGCGACCCGTAGACCGGGTCGACGTCGATCGGCCGCTTCGGGGCCGGACCCTTGCGCGGCATGTCAGCTCTTCTCCTTCTTCGCGCCGTAACGGCTGCGAGCCTGCTTGCGGTTCTTCACGCCCTGGGTGTCGAGCGTGCCGCGGATGATCTTGTACCGGACACCGGGGAGGTCCTTCACCCGGCCGCCGCGGACGAGCACGATCGAGTGCTCCTGGAGGTTGTGGCCCACGCCCGGGATGTACGCCGTGACCTCGACGCCGCTGGACAGGCGCACACGGGCGACCTTGCGGAGGGCGGAGTTCGGCTTCTTCGGGGTGGTGGTGTAGACGCGGGTGCAGACACCGCGGCGCTGCGGCGATCCCTTGAGGGCAGGTGTCTTGTTCTTCGACACCTTGTCCTGGCGGCCCTTGCGGACCAGCTGCTGAATGGTGGGCACCGGGTGGTTCCCCTTCTTGTTCGGCTCTCAGTGCGCGGCACGGTGCTGCGCACGATGTGTGCGGTGTCGGGTGGTGCTCTCAACCGGCGTTGCTCGCCCCCGAGGTCGGGCGTGTCGCCCGGCGCACGGCACTGCCGCCGAGGCGGAAGTGGAGGCTTGCGTGCCGAAGGCCGGCGATCCGTTCCCGCCGACTACTTCTGAGCACGCGCAACGGCCTGGTTGTCCCAGACACGAGGACCGAGGCTACCCGCCGCCCCCACAGGGGTCAAAACGCGCGAGCGGCCCTCCGGGCGGGTCAAGAACCAGGCCACCGCGAGGCCGACCCCGACCAGGGTCATCAGCCCTCCCCCGACCAGTGTCCACCGGGCCCCGAAGGTCTCACCGACCCACCCCACGACGGGCGCCCCCACCGGTGTGCCGCCCATGAAGATCATCAGGTACAGCGCCATCACCCGGCCCCGCAGCGCGGGAGCGGTCGACACCTGCATCAGCGTGTTCGCCGCGGTGATCATCGTGAGCGCGGAGAGCCCGAGCGCCGGCATCCACAGCGCGAAGACGGCGTACGACGGCAGCAGCCCGGCCACGACCTCGGTGGCACCGAAGACGACCGCCGCGCCGACGACCAGCCGCAGCCGCACCACCGGGCGGCGGGCGGCCAGGAGCGCGCCGGACAGCGAGCCGACCGCCATGAACGTGCCGAGCAGGCCGTACTCGGTGGCGCCCTTGTGGAACACGTCGGTCGCCATCAGCGCGGAGGTCATCTGGAAGTTGAGCCCGAAGGTCCCGACGACGAAGACGATCATCAGCACCAGCATCAGGTCGGGCCGGCCGCGCACGTAGCGCACGCCCTCCCGCACCATCCCCGGGGTGCGGCCGATCGGGTCGACGTGGGCGAGGGTCGCCGGGTCCATGCGACGCAGGGCGAGCACCGGCGCGAGGTAGGTCACCGCGTTGACCAGGATCACCCAGCCGGTCGCCTGCGCGCCTCCCCCGAGGACGCCGATGAGCACGCCCGCGAGCGCCGGGCCGACGATGCGGGCGGCGTTGAACGAGGCCGAGTTCAGCCCCACGGCGTTGGTCAGGTCGTCGGCCGAGACGATCTCGCTCACGAACGACTGCCGCGCGGGTGCGTCGAAGGCGGTGCCGACGCCGAACAGCAGGGCCAGCACGTAGACGTGCCAGACCTCGGCGACGCCGGTGACCGCCAGCACGCCCAGCACCAGGGCCGGCACCGCCATCAGCACCTGGGTCACCTGCAGGAGCTGACGCTTGGGGAAGCGGTCGGCGACGACACCGGCGAAGGGCGAGAGGAGCAGGGCGGGCAGGAACTGCAGGCCGGTGGTGATGCCGACGGCGGTGCCGCCGTTCACGGCCAGCTGCAGCACCAGCCAGTCCTGGGCGACGCGCTGCATCCAGGTGCCGGTGTTCGAGACGACGGCGCCGACGGCGTACCGGCGGTAGTTGGGGTTGGCGAGGGAGCGGAACGTGGGGCTCAAGCGGTGGCCAGTCTCTCCAGGATCGGGGCGGCCCGGCGCAGGGCCGCGCGTTCGTCGGGGCTCAGCTCGCGCAGGCGCTGCGCGAGCCACTCGTCGCGGCGGCGACGGTCGGCGACGACGGTCGCGCGGCCCTCGTCGGAGAGCGCGACGACGACCTGCCGGCCGTCGCTCTCGTGCGGTCGTCGGGTGATCCAGCCCCCGCGTTCGAGGGCGTTGACGGTGCGGGTCATGCTCGGGGGCTGCACGCGCTCGCACGCGGCGAGCTCGCCGACGGTGAGCTCGCCGTGGCGGAACAGGCAGCCGAGCACGGACATCGCGTTCATCGACAGCTCGTTGTGGGGATCGCGCTCGTTGGCCAGCCGGCGACGCAGGCGCATCACGGACAGGCGGAGCTCCGACGCCAGCCCGGCGTCGGTGCGGCAGATCTTCTCCACGGTCGGCATGTCGTGAGCATAACTTATTAGCCTTGCTAAGTATTCCGACGAGCGGAGGCCCTCCCCCGCTCGGGGAGGGCCTCCGCTCGTCGGTGTCGCCGCCGTCGTGGGTCAGGTGAGCCAGTCGGTAATGGGGTCGATCGCGAAGTAGACGACGAAGAGCAGCGCCACCACCCACATCAAGGGGTGGACCAGCCGCGCCTTGCCGAGCACCAGCTTGACGAGGACGAAGGCCAGGAACCCCGCCCCGATGCCGACGGTGATCGAGTAGGTGAACGGCATCAGGACGATGGTGAGGAACGCGGGGATGGCGATCTCGAGGTCCGACCAGGAGATGTCCGCCACCTGCTGCATCATCAGGAAGCCCACGAGCACCAGGGCGGGGACGGCCGCCTCCGAGGGGATCGCGCGGACCACCGGCGTGAAGAGCGTCGCCAGCAGGAAGAGCAGGCCGGTAACGATCGAGGAGAGGCCGGTGCGGGCGCCCTCGCCGACGCCGGAGGCCGACTCGATGTAGGAGGTGTTGGACGAGACACCGGCCGCGCCACCGGCGATCGCGGCGACCGAGTCGACCACGAGGATCCGCTGGGTGTGCGGCGGGACGCCCTCGGCGTCGTTGAGCCCGGCCTCGGCGCCGATCGCGGTCATCGTGCCCATGGTGTCGAAGAAGTCGGCGAGCATCAGGGAGAAGACGAGCAGCAGCGCGGCGACCACGCCGACCGAGGAGAAGGCCCCGAAGAGCGAGAACTGACCCAGCGTGCCGAAGTCCGGCAGGTCGACGAAGCCGTCGAAGCTCGGCACCGTCAGCGCCCAACCACCGGCGTTCTCGTTGGCCGGGCCGAGGTCGAGCAGCGCCTCCAGCACGACCGCGACGACGGTCGCGGCGACGATCGAGATGAGGATGGCGCCCTTGACGTGGCGCACCCAGAGCGCGACCAGGAGGAGCAGGCCTCCGGCGAAGACGAGGACCGGCCACCCCTCCAGCTGGCCGCCCGAGCCGAGCTGGACCGGGACCGTCGTCTGCGCGGCGTCCGGGATCCGGGTCACGAAACCCGCGTCGACGAAGCCGATGAGCGCGATGAACAGGCCGATCCCGACCGAGATGGCGACCTTCAGCTGCGTCGGCACCGCGTGGAAGACGGCCCGCCGGAAGCCGGTCAGCACCAGGACCAGGATCACGATGCCCTCGAGCACCACGAGGCCCATGGCGTCGGCCCAGGTCGACTGGGTGGCGATGGCGAAGGCGACGAAGGCGTTGAGCCCCAGGCCGGCGGCGAGGGCCAACGGGAAGTTCGCGACCGAGCCCATGAGGATGGTCAGGACGCCGGCGACGAGGGCCGTGCCGGCCGCGATGGCCGGCAGGTTCGGGTCGGCGCCGCCGCCGAGGTAGTTGCCCTCGGAGTCCGGGACGTAGCCCAGGATCAGCGGGTTCAGGACGATGATGTAGGCCATCGTCAGGAACGTGACGAAGCCGCCACGGATTTCCTGGCCGACGGTCGAGCCGCGTTCGCGGATGCGGAAGTAGGAGTCGATGCTCACGGGCGGTCAGCATGGCAGAGCCGGCGACCGTGCCGAGTACCGTGTCCACGTGGAGCTCCGCGACGACCAGCCGACGCAGCACGAGTTCGGGAACCGGACCTACCTGGTCGCGGACGTCGAGCCGCTCGACGTCGACGGCGTGCGCACGGTCGAGGTCGGGGTGGCGCTGTGGCTGGTCGGGTTCCTCGCGCTGCTGCCGTTCTACGGCCGGCTGGCGGACGAGGGTCGCGACTGGTGGCTGTGGACCTGCCTCGCCGGGTTCGGGCTCGGCCTCTTCGGCGTGGAGTACTGCCGGCGCCGGCGCCGGGCCCGCGAGCGCCGCGAGGAGGAGGCGGACGCATTCCCGGACGGGCTCCCGCGTGGCTGACCCCGCTCCCCCGCCGACCCGTTGGGAGCTCGCCGGGCCCGCCCGCGGCGGCTACGCCGAGACCTTCGCGCGCCTGGTCGCCACGGGGGCCGACGTGGACGGCGAGGCCCGGCTGGCCGACGCCCTGCTGCCGCGTGGGGCGCGGGTCCTCGACGTCGGCTCCGGCATGGGCCGGGTCGCAGCCGCGCTGGCGGCCCGCGGGCACGAGGTGGTGGCCGTCGAGCCCGACGGCGAGCTGGTCGCGCAGTCGCGCCGTACCTATCCGGACCTCGAGGTGGTCGAGGCCGACGTGCTGTCGGTCTCCCCCGCCACGGTCGGCGTCGTCGACCTGGTGGTCTGCGTCGGCAACGTGCTGGTGTTCCTCGCGGAGGGCACCGAGCGACGCGTGCTCGCGCACCTGCGGTCGTTCCTGGCACCGGGCGGGCGGGTCCTGGCCGGCTTCCACCTCACGGGCGGGCCCGCAGCGGCGCGCCGCTACACCCCCGAGGACTTCGTCGCGGACGCGACCGCGGCGGGGCTCCGGGTGGACCTGCGCGCGGGCAGCTACGAGCTGCACCCCGCGAACGACGACTACGCCGTCTGGCTGCTCTCCGTGGCCGGCTGACCGGAGGACTCCCGGCGCGTCGGCACCAGGCCGCTCAGAGCGGCTCGAGGTCCTCGGTGAGGGTGTCGACCACCGGCTCGGGCAGCGGCACCGGCTCGTGCTTCTTGGCCAGCCGGACCTCCGAGTGGGCGCCGCAGCCGTGGTCGAAGGAGACGACCCGGCCGTCGTCGTTGGCGTCGCCGTTGGCGCAGACCCCGAACATCTCCGACAGCGGCCCGCTCAGGCGTACCAGGAAGCCGCAGGTGGAGCAGAGGTCCGGCGCCGCCTGGGCGATCGGCGCGGACGGTCCGTGGTCGCTGTCGTACCAGCGCTCCGCCGCCTGGTCGCGCCCCTCGAGCGAGAGGGTGCGGACCCGGCCGAGCCCCAGCTCCTTGGCGACCTGACGCACCTGCGCGCGGTCGTCGGCGTCGAGCGGGTCGTCGCCGTACGCGTAGGTCGGGACCAGACGCGGGTCCTCGTCGGCGACCGGGAGCAGGTCACCGGGCGAGAGGTCGCCCGGCTGGATCCGCTCGCGGTAGGGCACCCACTCGGGCGCGACGATGGCGTCCTCGCCGGGGACCAGCACGACCTCGTCGACGGTCACCGACTTCTGGCGGGGCGCACGGGCGACCGTCACCGACCAGCGCCAGCCGCGGTACCCGGCCCGCTCGCACGCGAAGTGGTGGGTGACGACGCGCTCCCCCTCGACGACGTGGCCGAGGTGCTCGCCGACGTCCGCCCCGTCGACCTCCTGGAGCAGGGCGTCCCGGGCGACGTCGACGGCCGCGACGGTGGCGGAGTCGGGCTTCGGGCGGGCGAGGGTCGTCACGGGTCAAGTGTGACCGATCGCCGAACCCGGTGTCAGCCGGGGTCGGATGTCGGCGGGGCGCTGCCGGCGCCTCGGCGCGCACGGCAGGATGGTGCCCATGACGTCGGACCGGCCGCAGCCCGAGCCCGAGCAGCCCGGCGGACGCGCCCGTGCACTCGGCCGGGGTGTCGGCACGGGCGCCCGCGCGACGGCTCGCAGCGTCGCGGCCGCCGGCCGCGCCACCGGGCGCGCCGGCCGGTTCCTGGGCCGGCAGGCCACCCGGGCGGCGAACGCGGAGGGAGCCGGGGAGTCCGGGCTCAACCGCCTCATCCACATGCACTTCTTCAACACCGCCGGCGACGCAGCCGTCGCGATCTCGCTGGCCGGCTCGCTGTTCTTCCAGGTTCCCTCCGGCGAGGCGCGCGGCCAGGTGGCGCTCTTCCTCGGCCTGACGATGCTGCCGTTCGCGATCGTGGCCCCGCTCATCGGCCCGTTCCTCGACCGGTTCGCGCACGGTCGGCGCTGGGCGATCGGCGCGACGATGGCGCTGCGCGCGTTCCTCTGCTGGGCGCTGGCGACCTCGGTGACCGGCGACTCGCCGTGGCTGTTCGCCGCAGCGCTGGGCGTCCTGGTCTCCTCCAAGGCGTACGGCGTCACGCGCGCGGCCGCGGTGCCCCGCCTGCTGCCCGACGGCTTCACGCTGGTGAAGGCCAACGGCCGGGTCAGCCTCTCCGGCATCGTCGGCGTCGTCGTGTCGGCACCGCTGGCCGGGCTGGCCTCCCTGGCCGGGCCGCAGTGGAGCCTGCGCTACGCGTTCGCGCTCTTCGTCGTCGCGACCGTCTGCGCCATCCGGCTGCCCGAGGCGGTGGACTCCAGCGCCGGCGAGGGCGACCTCGTCCTGCGCGGGTCGTCGGACTCGGCCTCACGCCGGGGGCGCACCCGCACCCGCATCCCGGCGGCCGTCGCGTTCGCGCTCCGGGCCAACTGCGGGCCCCGGTTCCTCTCCGGCTTCCTGCTGATGTTCATGGCGTTCCTGCTCCGGGAGAACCCACCGCCCACGTCGCTCTCGGCCGAGGTGATGGTCGGCCTCGTGGTCGGCGCCGCCGGCGCCGGCAACGCGCTCGGCGTGGCGGCCGCCTCCCTGCTGCGCCGGATCAACCCCGCGGTCACCGTGGTGCTGGCCCTGGTCGCCGACCTCGCCGCGATCCTGGTCGCCACCTTCTTCTACGGCGTGCTGCCGCTGGCCCTGCTGGGCCTGACCGCCGGCCTGGCCCAGTCGCTGGCGAAGTTCTGCCTCGACTCCACGATCCAGCGCGACGTGCCGTCCCGGGTGCAGGCCAGCGCGTTCGCCCGCAGCGACACCACGCTGCAGCTGGCGTGGGTCATCGGCGGCTTCGTCGGCATCGCGCTGCCGCTGGAGCCCGCCCGGCTGGGCCTCGGCGTGGGCGTGGCGGTGCTCGGCGCCTGGACCGCCTACGTGCTCCTGGGGCGACGGTCCGCCGCGGCCCGGGCCGGCCGCACCGCGCGGCCGCAGGACGACGTGCCGCCGGACGCGGGGGCGCCGGCCGGCCCCTCGCAGTCGTCCCGGGAGGGCTCGCCGCACGGGGAGGGGTCCACCCCGCCCGGCACCCCGGTGTCCTCGCCCGACGTACCGGACACGCAGCCGATGCCACGGCGACCGCGCACGGACCACTGAGCCCCCGGCGCGGCTCCTCGACTCAGAGCTCGAGCTCGTCGGCGAGCGCGCGCAGCAGCTTGGCGGTGGGCTTCGCCGTGCGGGCGTCGGGGTGACGTCCGTGGCGGTAGCCCTCACCGATGTCGTCGAGCAGCCGGATCAGGTCCTCGACGATCGGCGCCATCTCGTCCGGCTTCTTGCGGCGCGCCGCCTGCTGGCTGCGGGTGACGGAGGGCGCCTTGTCGAGGATGCGCACCTGCAGCGCCTGGTCACCGCGCCGGCCCTGGGCGATGCCGAACTCGACCCGGGTGCCCGGCTTCACCGTCGCGACGCCCTCCGGGAGTGCGTCGGCGTGGACGTAGACGTCGGGCCCGTCCTCCTGGGACAGGAAGCCGAAGCCCTTGCCAGCGTCGAACCACTTCACCTTGCCAGTGGGCACCGTCTGACCTCTTCTGATCCGTCTCGTCCGCGGCGACCTGCCGGGCGACGGCACAGCCTACGAGGGTGGCCAAGGAGGGGTCCATCGGGTTGCCGCGGCCGTGCAGGGGTGCCACCTCGACCATGCAGGGCTGCCACCTCGTCGAGGGTCAGGGGCCGGCGAGGTGGTCGTCGAGCCAGGCGGGGAAGTCGGTGAGCGAGTCGAGCACGACGTCAGTGCCGGCGGCGAGGAGCTCCTCACGCGTGCAGCCGCCGGTGAGCACCGAGACGCTGAGGGCGTCGGCGGCCCGGGCCCCCTCGACGTCGTGGACGTGGTCGCCCACGTAGATCGACGCGCCCTCGCGGCGCAGCGCGGCGGCCTTCCCGACGCCCCAGACCCAGCCCTCGAGGACGTCGACCTCCAGCCCGAGGTGGTCGAGGTGGAGCCGGGCGTTGGCCGGGAACTTCCCCGTGACGACGACCGTGCGCCCACCGTGGCGACGTACGGCGGCCAGGGCCTCCTGCGCGCCGGCCAGCAGCGGCACCGACGCGATGGCGTGGTCGGGGTAGAGGGCGCGGAACCGGTCGCCGGCGGCCGGGATGGCGTCGGCGGCCAGGTACGGCTCGAGCAGGAGGTCGAGCGGCGGGCCGAGCCGGGCGGTCATCTCCGCCACGGGGAAGTCGACGCCGAGCTCGGCGCCGAGCGCCTCGAGGACCGAGCCGAAGCCGGGGGCGGTGTCGATCAGCGTCATGTCGAGGTCGAACCCCACCGCCAGCGGGGTGGATCGGTCGTCGCGCACGGCGTCAGCGTAGGCGGGCCCCGGGGCGCCGGCGAAACGGTCGGTCCGAGCCCTGTCGCTCAGGCCGGCGCGGACCGCTCGGCCAGCCCCGCCAGCCGGGCCAGCGCGACCGGTGCGTCCCGGGTCACCATCGGTCCCACGTCCCCCGCACCCGGCCCGTCGATGGTGGTGGCGACGGTGACGAGCGAGCCGTCGCCGTCGGCGCGCACCACGTGGTCGATGCGGATCACCAGGTCACCCATGGTGAGGCGGTCCAGGTAGCGGGCACCGGGCTCGACGACCTCGAGCAGCACCGGCGCGTCGATCCCACCGGCGAGCGTGACCAGGCCGGCGGCACCGGCCACGAAGTCGCCGTCCAGCGCGACCGCCTCCACCGCCGGGTCCCAGTCGGGCCAGGTGGCGGTGTCGCTCCACAACGCCCAGACCGCGGCGGGCGGGGCCGGGGTGCGGACCGACTCCTCGTGCTCGAAGCTCATGGCCGCACCGTAGGGGCGCACGGATCAGCGGGCGAGCGTCAGTCCCGGCTGCAGCGAGCAGAGGTACGCCGCGACCTCGGCGTCGTCCCACGGTCGCGACTCGCGGAGCCCGGCGGCCATCACGGCGAGGTAGGCGTCCGACGGCCGGGTGTGCTCGACGTGGTCGGCACCGTGCGGCGCGGTGAAGGTGAGCAGCGGGTGCCGATCGACCCGGCCCACCTCGACGAGCGTCTCGTAGTGGCCCGGCCCGACGTGGTGCCGGCCGCCCTCGAGCGGGTCGAGGACCAGCTCCTCGATCGGGTCGCCCTCGGCCGGGACGCGGAACATCTCCTGTGCCGCGATGTCGGCGAACTGCGCGGCGGTCACGAGGTACGCGCGGGCGGCGGTGCGCCCCGGTGTCGCGTGGTCGTAGAACGCGACGCCGCCGCCCCACTGCGCGGACCGCCCGGCGAAGTACGTCGTCCCGGGCAGGTCCACCGCCCGGCTGCGCAGCGGCGGCGACTGGTCCCGTGCGCCGGGGTTGTGCCGGCTGCCGCCCGGCGGGCAACCGCCCTCCAGGTAGCAGGACAGCCGGTCGAGCGACATGTTGGAGCCGTAGGAGACGTACCAGACCAGCGGGTCCTCGGCCGAGTGCTGGGTCGAGCGCTGGGCCGAGCGCTGGGTCGAGCGCTTGCGGGTGCGCACGCTCAGCCCTCCCGGGTGACCGCCAGCTCGCGGTCGCCCAGCCGGACCCGGTCGCCGTCGACCAGGGTCACCGGCCGGCCGGCGCTCAGCGGCCGCGGCGTCCCCTGCCGCAGCAGGACCGATCCGTTCGTCGAGCCGCGGTCCATGACGACGAGGACACCGTCGGGCGCGACCTGCAGCTGGGCATGGGTCTTCGACAAGGACATGTCGTCCGACCGTAGCGCGAGCAGGTGGCGCACCGGTTCACCCTCCCTCGCCTCGGGGCGTCGGCCCAGGAGCGCGAGGCCCTCGACGAGGAGGCTCTCGCCGGTGTCCACGCTGATCCGCCAGCGCGCGGGGGCCGCGCCCGAGCCCCGCACCACGGTCCGGTCCGCGGCCGGGCGGGGTGCCGGGGGCGTCACCGGCGCGGCGGGTGGAGGCGGCTCGGCGGCGACGGGCGGCCGGGGCGGTGCAGGCGGCTCCGGTGCCACCTCCCGCGGCGCGGCCGGCAGGGACGGTGGGGCGGGCAGGGACGGCTGGGCCGGGGTGGGGAGCAACCGGAGCGCGGTGAGGTTGACGACCTGGCGCGGTGCGCTGGCGACCTCCTCGACGACGACGGGTGCGGGCCGGACGTCGACCACGACCGCGTGGGTCAGCACGTCGTGGGCGCCCCGGCGGCGACCGCCGCGGTCGGCGACGGCCGTCCACGCCAGGGTGGCCAGGCCCAGCCCGAACGTCGGCACCGTCGCCAGCCCGAGCAGCACCACCCGCAGCAGCGCCGCGGGCACCCCGATCGGGTCGCCGGTCCCCGCGTGGACCACCCTGAGCCCGGTCGCCGCCTTGCCCGGCGAGGTCCCGCGGAGCCCGAGCAGCAGCGCGTGGACGAGCACGACGAGGAGGACCGCGCCGGCCACGATCCCGACGGCGGCGCCCAGGGCGGCACCGTCGCGGACCAGCCACCAGGCCAGCCCGGCCGCGACGGCGTAGACCCCCCAGCCGACGAGCCGGTCGAGCAGGAACGCGTGGAGCCTCCGGTCGAGCCCCGCCGCGGGGAAGGCGGTCGCCGGGGCCTCGGCAGCCACGGCCATCAGGGCTTGAGCACCTGGATGGTGAGGCCGTCTCCGAGGTCCACCACGGCGCCGGGGACCAGCTGCGCCGCGACCCCGGGCCGAAGCTCCTCGGGGCCCAGGCCGGGCTGCACCAGGACCGTGCCGTTGGTGGAACCGAGGTCGGTCACCACCGCGAGGCCGTGGTCGGCGCCGGACCCGGGTCTGATCTCGAGGTGGGTGGAGGAGATCTCCTGGTGCGGGCTCGGCACGGTCACCAGGCGCGGCTGCGCACCCGAGGTGAACCGGCGGGCCTCGGGCGCGCGGCCGACGAGGACCACCCGGTCGACGTCCACCGTCTCTCCGTGCGACATCACGAGCCGGGCGACCGGATGTGCGGTGACCTCGGGCGCCGGCGGCTGGCCGGGGATGCCGGGCAGTCGCGGCTCGAGCGGGAGGGCGGCGATCTCGCCCGTCCGGGTCTCGTCGGGCTCGCTGGTCGCCAGCGGGGCAGCCGGCGGCGCGGACGCGAGGGACGGCAGGCGGGAGGACGCCGACCGCGAGCGCTCAGCGGCGCCGCCCAGGTCGGTCAGCTCGGTCTCCGCCTCCGGCTCGTGCGGCGGCTCGGGGATGCCCGGGACGCCTGGGACGCCTGGGACGCCTGGGACACCGGCCACCGGGGACGACTCCGCGGTGGCGGGTGCCGGCTCCTCCAGCCGGGCCAGGCGCACCAGCCCGTCGGCCACGACCAGGTCGGGGCCGGCGACCCGCTCGTCGAGGACGACCGACAGGGCGACCACGTGCACCCACGAGCGCTCCACCCACGTGGTGGCCGAGGCCCCGTCGACCGCCACCGTCTCGCCGTCGGCGGCGACGGTGGCCCGCACCCGCCCCCGCAGCACCAGGCGGACCGACCCGTCGTCGGCGGTGGTGGCGAGCAGGAACGCCGGCAGCCCGCGCAGCCCGCCGGCGACCAGCGCGTCGAGGACCTCGTCGGGCTCGGCGCCGCCGTCGACCAGCTCCCACAGCGCCGGCACGCGGGCCCGCTCCGACGGTGGGAGGAGGAGCGTGGTGCCCCGGCCGAGCACGGCGAACCAGTCGCCCGGACGGTAGGCCCGGGTCACGGCAGCGGCGCCGGTCACGGCAGGGCCCCGAGCTTCTGCTCCAGGCTCACCCGCTGCGCGGCGGCGTCGTACGACGCCTCGCCGGCCAGCCCGACGACGTCGACGACGACGACGGTCGCGTTGTCGCGGCCGCCGGCCGCCAGCGCCGCGGCGACCAGCTGGTCGGCGGCGTCGCGGGGGTCGTCGGCCCGGCCGAGCACCGCGGCCATCTCCTCGTCGGAGATCATCCCGCTGATGCCGTCGGAGCACAGGACCAGCCGCTCGGCCGAGGGCAGGGGCAGGAGGAAGTAGTCGGCCTCCGCCGGCTCCGAGCCGCTCAGGGCCCGGGTGATCACGTGCCGCTCCGGGTGGACCGCCGCGTCCTCGGCGGTGATGGCCCCGGCGTCCACGAGCTCCTGCACGAGGCTGTGGTCGACGCTGACCTGCTCCAGCCGGCCACCGGCGAACCGGTAGACCCGGGAGTCGCCGAGGTTGGCCAGCAGCCACTTCGGCTCGCCGGCGTCCTCGACCAGCAGGGCCACGACGGCGGTGGTGCCGGCCTGCGGGCCGGTGGCGCCGCGGGCGCGCTGCGCCGCGCCGTACTCCGCGATCCGCTGGCCGCAGCGGGCGAGGGTGGCGGCGATCGCCTCGGCCCCGCGGTGGGGGTCGTAGCCGTCGTCGGCGAGCCGGGCGAACTCCTCCACGACGATCGCGCTGGCGACGTCGCCGCCCTGGTGCCCGCCCATGCCGTCGGCGACGACGAAGACCGGCGGGGCGGCGAGGAAGGAGTCCTCGTTGACCTCGCGCACCAGGCCCACGTCGGTGGCGGTCCCGTGGTGGAGCTCGACGGCTCTCACGGGCGCCTCGCTAGCGTTGGGGGGATGTCCGGACACCGCTCGCTCGCCGACCAGCTGCGCAGCTGGCCCGACGCACGGCTGTCCCGGCTGCTGCACGAGCGTCCCGATCTCGCCACTCCCGCCCCTCATGACTCCGGCCAGCTGGCGTCCCGCGCGGCCACTCGATCGTCCCTGATGCGTGCCCTCGACGGCCTCAGCCGGCTCGAGCTCTGCGTCCTTGATGCCCTGGTCGTCGCCGGCCAAACCACGGCCGACGAGCTGGTGACACTGGTGCACGCAGACCCGAAAGGTAGCGCCTCCGCGCTCGACCGGCTGCTCGACCTCGCCCTGGCGTGGGAGTCCACCGGTGGGCTACGCGCCCTCACCGGGGTCGCCGATGCGATGGCCGGCGTGCGCGGCGGCGGCAGCAGCGGCCTCCACCCGCGGTCCCCCGACGCCCCGCCGACGGCCGAGGTGGAGCGCCGCCTCGCCGAGCTCTCGCCTGCGGCGCGGACCCTGCTCGAGCACGTCGCCGAGCAGGGGGGCGAGGCCACCACCGGGACCTCCCGCCACCACGTGACCGTCGCCGACGCCGCGACGCCAGCGGAGGAGCTGCTCGCCCGCCGGCTCCTCGTGCCGCGCGGCGGCGGCACGGTCGTGCTGCCGGGCGAGGTGGGGCTGGCGCTGCGCGGCGGCCGCACCACCCGGGAGCCGGTCGACGTGGTTCCCGAGGTCGTGACCTCCGAGCGCTCGGCGTCGCTCGTCGACCGCGCGGCGGCCGGCGCGGCGTTCGAGGCGGTACGCCGGGTCGAGCTCCTCCTCGACCAGTGGGGCACCTCCCCGCCCACCGCTCTGCGCAGCGGCGGGCTGGCCGTGCGCGACCTCAAGGCGACCGCCGGCCTGCTGCACGTCGACGAGCCGACCGCGGCCCTCCTCGTGGAGACGGCGCACGCGGCCGGCCTCCTGGCCACCACCGCCGACCGCGACGGAAACCCCGCCTGGGTGCCGACCGACCTCTTCGACACCTGGGCCGGGCAGGACCTCGCCGACCGGTGGACCGTCCTCGCCCGGGCGTGGCTCGACACCCCCCGGCTGCCCGGGCTGGTCGGCAGCCGGGACCCGCAGGGCAAGACGTGGAACGCCCTCCAGCCCGAGCTCGCCGCCGCGACCGCGGCGGAGGCCCGGCGGATGACCCTAGAGGTGCTCGCCGACCTGCCCGAGGGGCAGGTGCTGGCGGCCGGCACCGGTCCGCCCTCGGTCGTGGCGCGGGTGGCGTGGCTGCGACCCCGCCGGCCCCGCTCCCGGGCCGACCAGGTCGCCTGGGCCCTCGACGAGGCGGGAGCGCTGGGCGTGACCGGGCTGGGTGGCCTGGCCTCGCACGCCCGCGAGCTGCTCGCCGACGACGACCCCTCCGCCGCGCTGGCCGCCCTGCTGCCGGAGCCGGTCGACCACGTGCTGCTCCAGGCCGACCTCACCGCGGTCGCGCCGGGACCGCTGGAGTCGGCGCTGGCCCGCCGGCTGCAGCTGGTCGCCGACGTGGAGTCGCGCGGCGGCGCGACGGTCTACCGCTTCACGCCCTCCTCGGTCCGGCGGGCGCTCGACTCGGGCTGGACCGCCGTCGAGCTGCACGACTTCGTCGGCTCGCTCTCGCGGACGCCGGTCCCCCAACCGCTGACCTACCTGGTCGACGACACCGCCCGGACGTACGGCGCCGTCCGCGTCGGTGCGGTGGAGGCGTTCCTGCGCTCCGACGACGAGACGGCGCTGACCGAGCTGCTCCACCACCCGCGGGCGAGCGCCCTCGGCCTGCGGCGGCTCGCCCCGACGGTGCTGGTCTCCACCACGCCGCTCGACCTGCTCCTCCCCCGGCTGCGCGAGCTCGGCAGCGCACCCGTCGTCGAGGCCCCCGACGGCACCGTCCACGTCGCGCGGCCGGACGTGCTGCGCGCCCGCACGCCCAAGGCCCGCCGGGTGCCCGCCCACGCTGCCGCGCGCCGTACCGCGACGGCCTCGGCGGTCGTCACGGCGATCCGCTCCGGTGACCGGGCGGCCGGCGCACGCCCGGCGGCGGACGCGCCGTTGAGCCCCAGCGGGTCGCTGGCAGCGCTGCGCGACGCGGTCGAGGCGCGCACGCCCGTGCTCATCTCCTACGTCGACAACCACGGCGCCTCCAGCGAGCGGATCGTCGACCCGCTCTCCGTCGAGGGCGGCCGGCTGACCGCCCACGACCACCGCGCCGACGATGTGCGCACCTACGCGGTGCACCGGATCACGTCGGTCCGGCCGGTGGATGCGGCTCCGTAGACTCGACAGGTGGACTTCCTCCGGTACGCCGACCAGTCGGCCGCGCTGCTCAACGCGGACCTGGGCGACGTCGCAGGGCTCGTGTCCCACCTCGCCGCGCGGCCGTGGCTACAGCCGCAGTGCACCGACCGCGACTGCATGCTGCTGCGGAAGTTCCAGCGCGAGCTGCGCCCGGTCTTCGAGGCCTCGGCGTCCGGCGACAGCGCCGCGGTGGTCGACGGCCTCAACGAGCTGATGGGTCGCCACCCGGTCACCCCGCAGATCACCGACCACGACGGCCACCTGCACGTCCACGTCGCCAGCCGGGTTCAGTCGGTCGCCGAGCTCCTCGTCGGCGAGTCGTTGCTCGGGCTGGCGACCCTGGTCTGCGACCACGGCCCGACCCGGCTCGGCGTGTGCGCCGCAGCGCCCTGCCGCCGCGTCTACGTCGACACCTCCCCCAACACCTCGCGCCGCTACTGCTCGGACCGCTGCTCCTCGCGGGCCAACGTGGCGGCGTACCGAGCACGACGGAAGGCCACCTCCTCCCCATGAACGACGGACCGCTCATCGTCCAGTCCGACAAGACGCTCCTGCTCGAGATCGACCACGAGCGCGCGCCCGAGTGCCGCAAGGCCATCGCGCCGTTCGCGGAGCTGGAGCGCTCGCCCGAGCACGTCCACACCTACCGGCTGACGCCGCTCGGGCTGTGGAACGCCCGCGCCGCCGGCCACGACGCCGAGCAGGTGGTCGACACGCTGCTGGAGTACAGCCGCTACGCCGTGCCGCACGCGCTGCTGGTCGACGTCGCCGAGACCATGGCCCGCTACGGCCGGCTACGCCTGGAGAAGCACCCCACCCACGGGCTGGTCCTGGCCAGCAACGACCTGCCGGTCTTCGAGGAGGTGCTGCGCGCCAAGAAGATCCAGGGCATGCTCGGCGCCCGGCTGGACCCGCTGCCGGACAGCGTCGGCACCGTCGTCGTCCACGCCTCCGAGCGGGGCAACCTCAAGCAGGCGCTGCTGAAGCTCGGCTGGCCGGCGGAGGACTTCGCCGGGTACGTCGACGGCGAGGCGCACCCGATCGAGCTCGACGAGAGCGGCTGGTCGCTGCGCGACTACCAGCGCGACGCCGCGGAGTCGTTCTGGCACGGCGGCTCCGGGGTCGTCGTGCTGCCCTGCGGGGCCGGCAAGACGCTGGTGGGCGCCTCGGCCATGGCCCACGCGAAGGCGACCACGCTGATCCTGGTCACCAACACGGTGAGCGCGCGGCAGTGGAAGGACGAGCTGGTGCGGCGCACGTCGCTGACCGAGGACGAGATCGGCGAGTACTCCGGGTCGGTCAAGGAGGTCCGGCCGGTCACCATCGCGACGTACCAGGTGCTGACCACGAAGCGGAAGGGCGTCTACCCGCACCTGGAGCTCCTCGACGCCCGCGACTGGGGCCTCATCGTCTACGACGAGGTGCACCTGCTGCCGGCGCCGATCTTCCGGATGACCGCCAACCTCCAGGCCCGGCGCCGGATCGGGCTGACCGCGACCCTGGTGCGCGAGGACGGCCGGGAGGGCGACGTCTTCTCCCTCATCGGGCCGAAGCGGTACGACGCACCCTGGAAGGACATCGAGGCGCAGGGCTGGATCGCACCGGCGGACTGCGTCGAGGTCCGGGTCACCCTGCCGACCGACGAGCGGCTGGTCTACGCCACGGCCGAGCCCGAGGAGCGCTACCGGCTGGCCTCGTGCACGGCCGAGAAGACCCGGGTCGTCCGCGACCTGGTGACCGCCCACCCGGGCCAGCCGACCCTGGTGATCGGCCAGTACATCGAGCAGCTCGACGAGCTGGCCGCCGCCCTCGACGCACCCGTCATCAAGGGCGACACACCGGTGCGTGAGCGGCAGCGGCTCTTCGACGCCTTCCGCTCCGGCGAGGTCGGGCTGCTGGTGGTCTCGAAGGTGGCCAACTTCTCCATCGACCTGCCCTCGGCCGAGGTCGCCGTCCAGGTCTCCGGCTCCTTCGGCTCCCGGCAGGAGGAGGCCCAGCGGCTCGGCCGGCTGCTGCGCCCGAAGACCGAGGGGCGGAGCGCCCACTTCTACACGATCGTCTCCCGGGACACCGTCGACGCCGACTTCGCCGCGAACCGGCAGCGGTTCCTCGCCGAGCAGGGGTACGCCTACCGGATCGTGGACGCGGAGGACCTCCAGGGGCGGTAGCCGCCTGACGCTCCTCGGGTGTTGCGACAGCAGGGAGGCGTCAACATCCCAGGTGAACTTGGGATCCTGACGCTTCCCGGGTGTTGCAACAACAGCGAGGCGTCAACATCCCAGGTGTACTTGGGATCCTGACGCTTCCCGGGTGTTGCAACAACAGCGAGGCGTCAGCATCCCAGGTGAACTTGGGATCCTGACGCTTCCCCGCCGTTCCTCACCGTGCACCAGGGACGGCGCGCGAACCGTCTCACCGCTCCGCGGCGGTTCGGTGACGACGGCCCGGGCGTCCTAGGGTTGGGCCGTGAAGGCACTGCTGCTCGAGAACATCCACGAGGTCGCCGTCGAGTCCCTCGAGGCCAAGGGCTACGAGGTCGAGCTGCTCTCCCGCTCGCTCGCCGAGGACGAGCTGGTCGAGGCGCTCGCGGGGGTCGACCTGGTCGGCATCCGCTCGAACACGAAGGTCACCCGGCGGGCGCTGGAGGCAGCGCCGGGCCTCAAGGCGATCGGCTGCTTCTGCATCGGCACCAACCAGGTCGACCTGGCGGCCGCCTCGGAGCTCGGGGTGGCGGTGTTCAACGCGCCGTACTCCAACACGCGCAGCGTCGTGGAGCTGGTGATCGGCGAGATCATCGCGCTCGCGCGGCGGCTGCCGGAGAAGATCGAGAAGATGCACGCCGGCGTCTGGGACAAGTCCGCCAAGGGCAGCCACGAGGTCCGCGGCCGCACCCTCGGCATCGTCGGCTACGGCAACATCGGCACCCAGCTGTCCACGGTGGCCGAGGCGCTCGGCATGCGGGTGGTCTTCTTCGACACCGCCGACCGGCCCGCGCACGGCAACGCCCGGCGGATGCGCACGCTCGAGGAGCTTCTCGAGATCAGCGACGTGGTGAGCCTGCACATCGACGGGCGCCCGGGGAACGCCGGCCTCTTCGGCGCCGAGCAGTTCTCCAGGATGAAGCGCCGGGCGATGTTCATCAACGCCGCCCGCGGCATGGTCGTCGACACCGAGGCGCTGCGCGACCACATCCTGTCCGGGCACATCGCCGGCGCCGCCCTCGACGTCTTCCCCGTCGAGCCGAAGGCCCAGGGCGACACCTTCGAGTCGCCGCTGCGCGGCCTCGACAACGTGATCTTGACCCCGCACGTCGGCGGGTCGACCCAGGAGGCACAGGAGGAGATCGGCTGGTTCGTCTCCGGCAAGCTGGCCGCCTTCGACCAGCACGGGAGCACCGCGCTGTCGGTGAACCTGCCCGCCGTCGTGGCGCCGGCGCTGGTCAGCGGCCACCGCCTCGGCTTCCTCCACCGCAACGTGCCCGGGGTGCTGGCCCGCCTCAACGAGCTGCTGGCCGAGCAGGGCGACAACGTCCTCGGTCAGCAGCTGGCGACCCAGGGCGAGCTCGGGTACGTCGTCACCGACGTCGCCGAGCCGGTCTCGCCCGCCTCGCTCGAGCAGCTGGCGGCATCGGAGAACGCTCTCTGGGTCAGGACCTGGGAGGCCTGAGCACGGGGTCGAACAACGCGTCGAGGTCGGCGTCGACCTCGTGCAACGTCACCTCGAAGGTGTGGGACCGGTCCGGGCCCTCGACCGGCGCCAGCGAGACGACCACCGCGGTCTCGACGTCCAGCGCGACGTCGTACGCCGCCGGGTACGTCGTGTCCGCGGGCGGCGACCACGGCCGGCCGCTGGTGGCGTACTCGTCGCGGTCGCTGACCTCCGACCACAGCAGGGGGCAGCAGCCGCACCGTGGGTCGTAGCCCTCCTCGGCCGACACGCGCGCCCACCAGGTCCGGCGCCCCTCGCGCTCACCCGCCCGCAGGTCGGCGACCGTGGTGTGGTGGCTCAGCTCGACGGGGTCGAGCATCGCGCTCCACCGGTAGTTCTCCCAGATGACGTCGCCGTACTCGATCCACCAGTCGTCGGGGCGGCGCGCCACCAGGCCGTCGGCCCGCCACACCGGCTCGACGTCCTGCGGCGAGCGGCGCGGCGGCAGCCCTGCCGGACCGAGCGGCGACTGGCCGTACGGCCAGCCGTGCTCGTGGTGCACGGCACCGTCGGCCGTGCGCACCAGGAGGTCGTGCGGCCGGCGCGCCCAGGCCTCGACAGCCCGGTCCGCGGTCTCGTGCGTGAGGTGCAGGGTCCGCCAGCGCCACGGCGCGCTGCGCGCGAGCGCGCGGAAGGTCTCCTCGGTCAGCTCCACCGCGCCAGTGCACCAGCTCCTGCACGGGCTCGCACCCGGGTTTCGAGCTGCTCAGTCGCCGTCGCCGCCGGCTGCGCGGCAGTCACGATCAGCGGGCCCCGGGGGGCTCGGACGTCGGTCAGGAGGAGCTCGGGCGCGGCACCGGCCCCACGTCGCCGACCCGGCCGGGTCGGACGTCGGCGTGCCGCTGGCCGGGCCCGGGTCCGCTCCGGGCGGCCAAGGCGTCCGCGACGACGCCGGTGGCGGCGGCGTACACCGCCTTGTGCACCAGGTCGACCACCAGCTCGCGACGTGGCCAGGTCTGCGGTGGCGCCCCGACGCCGGTGGCGTTCTCCAGCAGCTGGTCGGTGGTGAGGCGGATGACGCCGAACTTCGCCGACGCCACCGGCCCGCGCAGGCCGGCGTGGGCCATGACGGACCGGACGACGCCCACGAGCGTGGCCTGCCCGTAGTGCATGGCCAGGTTCGTGGCACGTGGCGGCCGACCGCGGTGCTCGCCCACCCCGGCGAGCCGCTCGAGGACCCGGCCGGGCACGTAGGAGTCGGGGCGGCCGGTGAGCCGCTGCTCGAGCTTCTCGCCGACCGTCATCACCGCGACGCCCACCGCGCCAGCCAGCAGTCCCTCGCCCACCACACGTCCGATCATGGGTGCGCGGTACCCCACCGGGTCGGCCGGAGACCCGGCCGCCACGCCGGCGGCCCGGCCGCCACGCCGGCGGCCCGGCCGCCACCAACACCACGTCGTCGTCGTACGTCGCGGCGAGCCGCTCGAGCTCGGCCCGCGCCTGCTCGGCGGTGCCGATCACCCACCGGGCGGCCATCTACTCCACCAGCTCCCGGTGCGCGTCGGGCATCGAGGCCTGCACCTCCTC